>JAYTUN010000019.1:0-37860 GCA_043744495.1 Ignavibacteria bacterium | reverse complement strand
TATAACACAGATTCATTGTGCGCCCCAAAGGGGCTCCTTTGGAGTAGCATGCTTCGCATAAATCAAAAGGGACTCTTTTTTAGAGTCCTTTTTTTATTTCCCCTTATGCCTCGTCCTGAAACCTTCAATACTTCGTTTCAACAACTTCGCTTTTTTGAAGAGTGTCAAAGTTTTTGAAACATATCCCCCTTTGCTTCCTTGACTTAACGAGTGTAGCGAGGGAAGTTTTAAAAGGGTGGGAATAATTTTGAATATTCGATAATCCAAAATTAATCCTAAAGCTAACAATTTACATAAATCTTTAATGGGGGTTCGTCTTATTGCTTTTTTGCCAGGGGGGCGGGAGGGAAAGGTGATAACTCACATCAACAATTAACGCATCTTAAACATGTTAACTCATCAGCTTCTTCAAAGTTTTAAGGTCTTCTGAATTTGTTATTTTAATATTGTATTTACTTCCTTCGGTTATCTTAACTTTATATCCTGCGTACTCAACCATGGACGATTCATCCGTAAAGTCAGTTTTATTGCCCGCAATGATATATGACCTGCTTAATACATCATACCTGAAAGCCTGGGGAGTTTGAGTGAGCCATAGATTATCCCTTGAAAGCGTATCGGTAACTACCCCTCCATTATCTCTTTTTACAGTATCAGATACTCTTGAGCCAAGTATCACTTCGCCATCTTTATAAGCAAGCCCTATTAAATTCTTTATTTCGGCTGTTGTAATATTCGGGCGTGCTGCATCATGGATTAATATAATATCATCAAGCCTGCACCGAAGGAGCCCATTCGGGCAGTTAATCTGGTTAAATGAGTTTCTGACTGATTCAAACCTTGTATTGCCGCCTTCTATAAGAGCTTTAAGTTTTGTTATTTTATGTTTTGATGCCATGGAATGTATAAAATTAAAATATTCCGGTGCAGATGAAATAATTATGCTCTTTACTTCTTTACATTTCTGAAATTTAATTAATGAATGAAGAATTACAGGTTTCCCCAGCAGATTAATAAACTGTTTTGGTTTCAGGTTCTTTCCTGGCCCTTTTTTAAATCTTTCACTAGATCCTGCTGCAGTTATTATTACATGAACTGCTTTTAGGAGAACTTCTTTTACATGAACTGCTTTTTTCATATTCTTAAAAAATAAACACCCCGGTTGTCATAAACTAGCCGGGGTAATAAAAACAAAACAATATTTAAACATCCTGACAAATAAACGATAAAAATTAGATATATAACACAGAATCACCATAGCTATAAAAGCGGTACTTTTCCTTTACTGCTTTTTTATATGCCTTCATTACCAAATCTTTATCCGAAAATGCGCATACCATCATAACCATTGTTGATTGGGGACTGTGAAAGTTAGTAATGAATTTATCTACTACTTTAAGCGTTTGCGGCGGGTAAAGGAATTTATCAGTCCACCCTTTACCAGAGCGAATCAGCCTTCCGGCAGTAGTATTTGCTTCAAGTACCCTTGCAACAGAAGTGCCGCAGGCAATTATTTTCTTTTTGTTTTCAACGGCTCGGTTTACTTCTTCGGCGGTATCGTCGGGGATTTCAAAGTATTCTGAATCCATACGATGCTTAGTTAAGTCTTCCACTTCAACATGACGGAACTTTCCAAGTCCAACATGCAGAGTAATAGGAAGCAGTTTTATGCCCTTTTTTACAATTTTTCTTATTAGCTCCTTTGAAAAATGAAGTCCCGCAGATGGCGCTGCAACAGAGCCGATATTTTCTGCAAATACAGACTGGTAGTTTTCCCTGTCAGAATCAGTTGGTTCGCGTTTTATATATTCGGGCAGCGGGGTTTTACCAAGCTTATCAATATATTTCTGAAAATCACCACGGTAATTGAATCTTACAATTCTTCCTCTTGAAGTAGTATTATCTATAACTTCGCAGTAAAGGTTTTTTGTAATAAATATACGGTTGCCAATTCTTACTTTTCTTGCGGGGTCAACCAGCACATCCCAGATATTTTCTTCCTTGCTAAGCTGCCTAAGGAGAAAAACTTCTATCTTCGCATTGGTTTTTTCCTTGGTTCCAAAAAGCTTTGCTGCAAATACTTTGGTGTCATTAAGGACAAGGCAGTCGCCTACATCCATATAATCAATTATATCCTTGAACTTTTTATTTTCAAGTTCCTTGGTCTTTCTGTTTATCACCATCATCTTTGCTTCATCCCTTGGAAGTTTAGGATGCTGCGCAATTAAGTTTTTTGGTATGGAAAATTTAAAATCAGTAGATTTCATTTATGCTTTCTAATTAAACCTATATTATTATTCAAACTCATTATTGCTAAACGCTTATTAATTCAATCCTTTAAAAATACTTCTGCCCGGGAAAACTGCTTTATCGCCAAGCTCCTCTTCAATTCTTAATAGCTGATTGTATTTTGCGGTTCTGTCTGTCCTTGAAAGCGACCCTGTCTTTATCTGCCCTGCATTTGTGGCAACAGCAATATCGGCAATAGTAACATCCTCGGTTTCACCGCTTCTGTGGCTGATAACATTTGTATAGGCATTTGATTTTGCAAGCTCAATTGTATCAAGTGTTTCAGTAAGCGTGCCTATCTGATTAACTTTTACAAGTATTGAATTGCAAATTTGGCTTTCAATTCCCTTTTTAAGTATTTCTTTATTTGTAACAAATACATCATCGCCAACAAGCTGAACCTGAGCACCTAATGCTTCTGTCAGTAATTTCCATCCGTCCCAATCCTCTTCACCCATGGCATCTTCCAGAGAAATTATGGGGAAATCTTTTACTAACTGCTTATAAAGCTCAACCATTTCTTCAGCAGATTTACTGGGTTGGTGAGATTTATAAAAATCATATTTACCTTTATTCCACATCTCGCTTGATGCAGCATCAAGAGCTAGATAAACATCTTTGCCCGCTTTATAACCGGCGCCTTCTATACCTGCAATAATTACTTCGAATGCTTCTTCATTTGATTTAAGGTGAGGTGCGAAACCTCCTTCATCGCCAACTGAAATACTCAGATTTTTTTTGTGAAGTACATTTTTTAATGAATGGAATACTTCTGTGCCCATTCTTAATGCTTCACGGAAACTTTTTGCGCCTGCGGGAATTATCATGAATTCCTGGAAATCAAGATTATTATCAGCATGCTTTCCGCCATTGATAATATTCATCATTGGAACGGGGAGAACTTTTGCATTTGTTCCGCCTATATAGCGATACAGCGGAAGCCTGTAATGCAATGCAGATGCTTTTGCAGCCGCTAATGATACTCCAAGAATTGCATTTGCACCAAGATTAGATTTGTTTTTTGTACCGTCAAGCTCAAGTAAAATTGAGTCTAATGTAAGCTGGTCTGTGGGATCTAAATCAATAATTGAGTTTGAGATAATATCATTTACGTTGGCAACAGCTTTCCTGACTCCTTTGCCTGAGTAACGTTTTTTATCACCGTCACGCAGCTCAACAGCTTCTTTCTGACCTGTTGAAGCACCGGAAGGTACCGCAGCACGTCCTAGAGTACCATCGTTTAAGATAACATCCACTTCAATTGTGGGGTTTCCTCGTGAGTCGAGTATCTCACGAGCTTTAATTTGTGTTATTTTTGGCATTTTTAGAGAAAATTAAACACAAATATAACATATAACTATAAGCAGAACAATTCCTTTAAAAACGTCTAACGTGTTTACGGTATAAGACTATACTGGATTTACTTTAATCTTTTCAAATCATTGATATTTTTTTTCTCCCCATATTTTTTATTATCATCAAGGACATTATGCCATACTTCCATTATAACTGAGAATACGAATCACGATAGGACGTGTAAATTCTGTCTAGTTTGCACTCATTTTGCTATACTAACAGTTATTCCGTCATCTATCGGGATAAGAAGAGATTCTACCCTTTTATCATTTGCAACAAGGTGATTATAATCAATTATTCCTTTTGCACCGGGACCCGGATTAGCTGATATAACCTCTCCCCTTCTTAATGTATTATCAGTAATAATTAATCCGCCAGAGTGCACCATATTAATTACTTTTTCAAAGTATGCAGAACAATTTTCTTTATCAGCATCAATAAAGACTAAGTCAAATTTTCTCCCAGATAATTCACCAAGAGAATCAATTGCTTTGCCTAAGATGAGATTTATTTTATCCTGTAAGTCAGCTTTTTTGAAATTATTACGGGCTTCATCAGCATGTTCTTTAGTCAATTCAAGCGTTGTAACTTTTCCATCAGCAGGTAACGCTCTTGCCATCCATATAGAACTGTATCCGGTAAGTGTACCTATTTCAAGAACATTTTTAGCATTAATCATTTTGATGAACATGCCAAGCAGTTTTCCGGTTTCAGGCGAGACCTGTATTAATGGAATATTTTTAGACTCAGTATCTTTTACAATTAGCTTTAAGATATCATCTTCAACAATAAATGTATCAGTGATGTATTTATGCAGCTCTTCTGTTAATGGTACACCCTTCATAGTTAATTGCGGATTGTTTTAATAGTAGCACAGACATTCTTGTCTGTGCTTATAAATTTATGAGAAATAATCCACTGGCAAGTCCCGCTAAAGACGTGATACATCAAATGCCTGTGCAAAATTAAAAATAATGCAAACAAACTTCCACAGACAGGAATGCCTGCCCGTTCCGCAGGTGGGTCTGTGGTACTAAAACCTTAAAAGCTGCCAGCTCCAAATATTAATGGCATATTCTTGCCGTTCATTATAACCATTTTAGAGTTTTGGCTTTTTCCAAGTTCAAGAGTTGCTTCGATACCTTTGAGCTGCAGAACCTGGTCTGTGATACTTTGTGATACTATCCTGTTATAATCAGAAATACCTTGTGCTTCAACTCGCTTTCTTTCTGCTTCCTGTTTTTCCTTTTGCAGTACGTAAACCATCTGCTGCGCTCTTTGCTCTGCTGCAATCTTTTCATCAATTGCTGCGCGGACTTTTTCAGGCAGTTCAACATTTCTTAGCAGTACTCTTTCTAGAATAATACCCCTTCCGGTAAATGCTCTTTCAAGATTTTTTGTAATATCATTAACAAAATCTTCACGTTTTATTGAATATATATCAGTAGCAGAATAACTAACTGATACATCCCTAATAGCAGTTCTTACGGCAGGTCTAACTATCTTTTCTACATAATCAACGCCAATAGTTCTGTAAACCTGCGGAGCATCGCTTTCATTCAGCCGGTACCATATAGTTACATCAAGTTTTAACGAAAGTCCATCCATTGAAAGAGTGGCAATAGCGTCATCACCTGATTGCTGCCCTTCATCACGCAGAGAACTCATTGTATAAGCCTGAGTTTTTATATCCATTTTTTCTACGTTAACCAAAGGATTAACAATGTTCAGTCCGCTTTTTAAAATGCCCTCCTGCACGCTTCCAAAAAGTATCTGAACGCCTACTGCACCGGCTCCAACCTGTGCAATACTAGAGAATATAATAGTAATTAAAATTGCAATAAAAGAAGCATTCCTAATTGCAGAAAATAATTTTTGTGATGCTGTGTTTGTAACATTTTTTTTAAGCTGGGTAACAACCAGTGCAACAATTATTAAAAATATAATTAAAGCTATCATAGCGATTTTTCTCCTCTTTTTAAGAAACTAATTAAATTAAAAATGAATTAATATTATACAATATTAATTCATTTTACTATTAAATTCCTTACCATTAATAATCTCAAAAAGTTGATTTATTCAAATTATAGGAAATTCTATACAGATTTCAAGTTTAAATTCTTACACTAAATATGGTTTTTTGAGTATTTCTATCATCTCATCGTGAACTTTCCTGCCATTTGATGCAAGAATTTGCTTGCCGTAAATAGAATATAGTTCTCCTATAAAATCAGTTACTTTACCACCTGCTTCAAGCAATATAAGGCAGCCTGCTGCCACATCCCAGGGATTCAAGTTCACTTCCCAGAAGCCATCAAACCTGCCGCATGCAAGATAGCAGATATCAATTGCTGCAGAGCCGAGTCTGCGAACAGGCAAACCAAGCTTAATAAAATTTACAAAATGATCTATACAATGGTCATAATTATCTTTGGATCCGTATGGGAATCCAGTAACAAGCAGGCTGTCTTTCAATAATTCAACATCACTAACCTGAATTTTCTTTTCGTTAAGATAAGCGCCTTTACCTTTTTCGGCATGAAACTTTTCACCTGTTTTAGGTGAATAAACAACACCAAGTATAACTTCACCTTTATATTCAATCGCAATAGATACACAAAATATTGGGACTGAATGCGCATAGTTAACAGTGCCGTCAATCGGGTCAACTATCCAAATATAATCAGACTTTTTGAGCAGGTCTCCGCCTTCTTCACCCAATACATTATGACCGGGAAAATTATTATGAATTATTTCAATTATTTTAGCTTCAGATTTCTTATCAACTTCCGTAACAAGGTCGCAGTAATTAAGTTTTCTTCCTATTTCAAAATCAGTTTCAAAGTATTCAAGCTGAATTTTTGCAGCTTCATAGGCAGCAAGGAGCATTACCTCTTTAAGTTTATTTATATTTTCCATTAATCAATTTTATTAGCTTCAAACCTATCAGGTTTTTAACATACATTAAACGAAAAAAGCATCCTGCTTTTTCAGCAGAATGCTTTTATTGTTAATTAACTATTTAAATTACTTAGCCTTTTCTTCTTTTTTATCTGTATCCATTACATCATCAATCTTGAAATCAACTTCTTCCTTCAGAACGGCAGCAGTTTTAGTCCTGTCAACTACATCGGATAAAGTGAAGTTCTTTAAATTGAATTTAGTTACATAGTCGTTAACTTCAGCTTCATCTTTATCTTTAAGATATTCCAAAACTGAAAGAACTATTTTTTTTGATTCCTTGTCAAATTCTATAACTTCAGCATTTAATTCTTCACCTGTTTTAAACAGCTCGGCAAAATTCTTAACCGGTGAAACCGATAGCTGTGAAGCGGGAATAAAGCCATCAACTACTGCCGGCAATTCAACAATAATGCCTTTTTCAATAGCTTTCATAACCTTACATTTAGCTTCAGTACCCGGTTTAAACTCATCGGTAAGCTTATTCCATGGGTTATCGGTAAGCTGTTTGTGACCAAGAGCAATCCTCTGGTTTTCAACATCAATACCAAGTATTGTAACATCTATTTCCTGTCCCAACTGAACGAAGTCTTCTATATTAAATATCTTCTTTGTCCATGAAAGGTCCGAAATATGGATAAGTCCGTCAACACCTTCTTCAAGCTCAACAAATACTCCGAAGTTTGTGATGTTGCATACCTTGCCCTTATGCTTTGATCCTACCGGGAAGCGGTCTAATAATGACTGCCACGGGTTTGGTGTAAGCTGTTTAATTCCAAGTGAAAGTTTCTTATCATTCTTATCAAGACTTAAAATAATAGCATCAATTATCTGTCCCATAGTTACTACCTGTGTTGGATTGGTAATATGCTGTGTCCATGACATTTCTGAAATGTGGATAAGCCCTTCAATACCTTTTTCAATTTCCATAAATGCGCCGTAATCTGTAATAGATACAACTTTGCCGGCAACTTTATCGCCAATTTTAATCTTCTCTTCGATGTTTTCCCATGGATGCGGCTGAAGTTGCTTTAATCCAAGGGTAACGCGTTTCTTTTCTTTATCGTATTCAAGAACTTTAACTTCAATTGTATCGTCTAGATTAACAACATCTGAGGGGTGATTTATCCTGCCCCATGAAAGATCTGTTATGTGGATAAGACCATCTACACCGCCAAGATCAACAAACACTCCGAAATCTGTGATAGCTTTTACGGTTGCACTCATAATCTGACCTGATTCAAGAGTTGAAAGGAGCTTTCCTCTTTGTTCTGACATTGATTCTTCAATGAGAATTTTGTGAGAAACAATAATATTTTCGTTGGGATGATTTATTTTTAGTATCTTGAAATCCATCATCTTATTCACAAATACATCATAATCGCGGATAGGCTTTGTATCGATCTGTGAGCCCGGGAGGAATGCATTAATTCCGCCAATATCAACAACAAATCCCCCTTTAATTCTGCGAACACATTTACCCTGTATAACAGTATTATTCTCTTTTGCAGCAGTGATCTTTTCCCAATTGCGGATAATATCAGCGCGTTTGCGTGAGAGTACAAGCTGTCCTTCGCGGTCTTCTATCTTTTCAACAAAGATCTCAACTTCGTCGCCAATTTTGATATTTTCAGGATCAGGGAATTCATCAATTGAAACCCTTCCGTCTGATTTGAATCCGATATCAATTAAAACGTCATTGCCTGAAATTGCAACAACTTTTCCTTTTGCTATCTCGTTTTCTTTTATAACATTAAAGGTCTTTTCGTAAAGCTCAATATATTTTTTGAACTCTTCTTCGCTGTAATCTTTAGCAACAAAATCCTTTGTTTTAATTACAACAGGTTTAGCTTCTTCTATCGTCGCATTAGCATTAAATGTCTCGTTTGGTGATGTCATCGTTTATTAATAATCTCCGTTTTGAAAAAAATTTAAATTAATAGTTTCCCCCGCCCGCATTTTTTAGCGTTCAGAGGCGTTATTTAAAAGAATCCACTACTGTTATATAGTGAAATTTAGTGGAAAAGAATATAAATATGCTGATTTTTCCGGAGAGTTTCAAGGCAGGGAATTTGCTATAAGATACTTATTTAAATATATGTTTATTATTTGCTTAACTGATTGTGCAAGTAAAGCATTTTCGCAGAACATAAATCTATTATTGATATTTAATCTTGCGTTTATTCTATAACTCAAAATCAATTTTCCACCCAAATACCGTCTTCTTTCATTATTTCAATAAGCTTATCCAGCGCTTTTTCTGAGTCAATTCCGCGCTCGATCACTTCCTTTCCTCTATAGAGCGATATCCAACCTGGACCCGAGCCAACGAAGCCGTAATCTGCGTCTGCCATTTCACCAGGACCGTTTACAATACAGCCCATTATTGCGATCTTTAAACCTTTAAGATGGTCAGTACGTTTCTTTATCATAGCAGTTGTAACCTGCAGGTCAAACTGAGTCCTTCCGCAGCTTGGACAGCTTATAAATTCCGTCTTTGATATTCTTGTTCTTGTTGCCTGAAGTATCCCAAAGCTTGCATGGTTAATTACTTCAATACCAATATCAGCTTTTAACCATATTCCATCGCCCATTCCGTCTATAAATAACGCGCCAATATCTGTTGCACTGCTTATTGTAAGGTCTTCATCATCTATTTTATTATAACTTCGTGAAATTATGACTGGGGTTTCTATTCCCTTTTGCATCAATTCGATAATAACTCTGCGCTCCTCAGCCATTCCGTGTGCGTTAGAAGTATTAATAACAAGTACACAGAATTTATCTGCTTGAACTGTATCAAGCAGTTCATTAGTAATATCATCAATTGTAATTGATACAAAATTTATTCTGTATGACTTTCTATCTGCTGATAAATATTCCGCAGGTGTAAATATTGGGAATGAATTAGATTTATCATCAAGTGACTTCCAATAGCTGTAATCAAAAATTTTCTTTAGAGTACCGGGCAAAGCATATGTCAGGTCAACTGAGCCCAGATATAGAAAATCAGGCGCCTGATCACCAATGTTCCATTTATCAAGCTCAGTTGAATAACTGTAATATATTTCCTCAAGTGATGCAGGAACAGAATATTTTTCAGCATCAAGGCTCAATATCACAACAGGTACGTGATGGTTTCCTATCTTATCGGTTTCATAAGTTTTTCTGCGCAGATATGAAAACGGGTCGTATGGGATTTCGGAGTTCGGATTTTCTATTTCGGATAACTGGATTGCGGATTGATTAAAATCCGAAATCGTCACTCCAAGATCCGCAATCGGGATATGGTTCTCGCGTTTATTATACCTTTCAACAATTCGTTTGCAAACGGGAATTTCAAATTCAGGATCTTCTGTGAGTGATACCCTGATAGTATCACCAAGGCCGTCTTCAAGCAATGTTCCTATTCCGACAGATGATTTTATCCTGCCGTCTTCTCCATCACCTGCTTCGGTAACACCAAGATGAAGCGGGTAGTTCATACCTTCTTCTTCCATCTTACTAACAAGAAGTCTGTATGCTTCAACCATTACCTGTGTATTGGATGATTTCATCGAAAGGATTATTTCATGGTAATTCATATCACAGCATATACGCACGAACTCAAGAGCAGATTCTACCATTCCAATTGGCGTATCACCATACCTATTCATAATTCTATCACTAAGCGAACCATGATTTGTGCCAATTCTCATTGCTGTGCCGTACTGTTTGCATATTTTAACAAGGGGTGAAAACAGTTCATAAATTCTTTCAAGCTCTTCGTTATATAACTCATCAGTAAAGCTGAACACTTTGAACTTCTTTTTATCAGCATAATTGCCCGGGTTCACTCTAACTTTTTCAACTATCCTTGCGGCAAGTTCAGCAGCATCAGGCTTAAAATGTATATCAGCTACAAGCGGAGTGTTATACCCTCTTGCTCTCAATTCATTTTTAATGTTCTCAAGATTCTTAGCTTCTTTTATGGCAGGCGCTGTAATCCTCACAAGCTCACTTCCTGCTTCTATCATTCTGATAGACTGCTCGACAGTGGCTTTAGTATCCATTGTATCAGTCGTAGTCATTGACTGCACCCTGATGGGATTGCTTCCGCCAATTCCAACACCACCAACCATAACAACACGCGTGTTATATCTCGAGTATTTTGTTAAGGAATTGCAGTATTTTTTAGAAAGTAAAATAGTTTCCATTATTTACTTAACCTATCAATTTCTAATCTTATTTCTTCAATAACTTCAGAATTAGTTATTTTCTCTTTTTCCGAATAGACAACAAATACATTTCCTTTATATTTTTCTTTAAAATCTTTAAAACTGAATTTCATTCTTTCCGTTGCTGAATAATTCCCAAAATTTGCTTTGGAGGTTATAGGTTTTATTTGAATACCAAAAGCTTTATCTTTAACCCAACCTAAATAATCTATATCACCAGCATGATCTAACTGTGGGTCACTCTCTTCAAATCTTACCTCAGGAAATATCTTTGCCAAAGTATCTTCTACAACAGACTTTTCCCTTAAAAACCCATCAAAAGTTCTGTTAATGGTCAAATTTACAACATAATCTATGCAATCTTGTAAGGTCAGTTGATTAAATGCTTCTGTCCACTCAGGTATGACAATTTCTCTAATCTTAATAAATAATCTCTCACCAAGTTCAGCTAAGCTTTCTTTAGTAATTTTGGTATTTGATTTTCCATCAGTATACGCATTTGCAAAGTACCAATTTTCCCATTCCTCTATAGTCTTAGGCTGGCATTCCCTTATAAGAGCCATAACTGGACCTACTTTATTTGGACGTGATAATTGGTATGTTTGGCAAGCATAGTTCAACACTTTTTCTTTTTTACCAAACTCTTTGGAATAGCTTTTAAAAGGCATGACGATATTTTTTTAGTTCCTCTCTGATAACTTCATCCCTTTGTCTAAAAATACTTTTAAATTTAGAGAGGAGCTTAAAGTGATATTCTTTATTAATCATTACAAACCCATTTTTTAAAAGGTGTGCATTGATAAATGTTTTATTTTCCAAATAAAGATAACACAGCAAGTTTCCTTCGCTATCATATTTCACTTCATCAAATTTTAGAAATACTTTGCCTTTTTTAAACTTCTTTTCTAAAAATAGAATCCCTGTACAATTTACATCTTCTGATAAAATTTTATAACCACTAGGATAAGGAAGTACACCTATTAATCTAATGACTAAGTCATTATTTAGTAATATTCTATCAACCGACAATACTTCTTTGACAGTAAAAAATTCTTCTCTTTTTGTTGAACTATTTTTATCAATTTTAGAACCAAACTGTAATTTTTTTATGTCAATTTTATTGTCAAAAGCATGAGGGTCTTTGTAAATATAAGGAAGTAGTTTAATTTCACTATCAATATTTATTTTTGTTTCATTTTGTTTCAAAAACTCATAAGTTGTTCCATTCAAATCCTTTTGATGAACTTGTAATTTTTCTTTTATGATAGGAATAAATTCTGGATTGATTTCGTAGCCGATAGAATTTCTATCAAGATTTTTTGCTGCAAGATTTGTTGTTCCGCTTCCTGCAAACGGGTCAAGCACGGTGTCTCCAACAAACGAAAACATTTTAATTAATCTTCTTGGCAATTCCTCGGGGAAAACAGCAATATGACCATTTTGCCTCGCACCAGAAAAATTCCAGTGACCCGCAAAAAATGTATTCCATTCTTCACTTGTCATTTTGGATGCTTCTTTTATTTCTTTGCTTGGTTTCGGTGCTTCCCCTGGCTTTTTAAGTATTAATATGAACTCATAATCAATCTTAAGTATACCATTACGAGGATATGGATACGAGCCCATTTGTATGCCACCACCAGTAGTATTTGAAGTAGTAACTTTTTGCCAAATTACAGCACCCATGTAGTCAAATCCAATTTCTTCAGAAAATTTAATTATTTCTTCTCTTATCGGGATAACTTTATATCTTCCATAATATACAGCCCTTGCAAACTGATCTCCTATGTTTATACATAATCTACAACCATTATGTAATACGCGATAACATTCCTTCCATACTAAATTTAAATTATTTATATAATTTTCATAAGTATCGTGGTAGCCAATTTGATTTTCAGTCCCATAATCTTTTAACTGCCAATATGGAGGTGATGTTATAACAAGATGAACCGATTTATCTTCTAATAAAGACATCTGCCTGCTATCACCATTAATTATTTTATGTGTTGTATGCAAATATTATATAGTGTATAAAAGTTATCAAATTACTACATTGTGTTACTTTATTAACAATTATTTTGCATCTTTCATTACTTCTTCGTGGCTAATAAGATTACTTTCATCTTCGCTAACAATCCATGCTTCCCCAAGATCTTTTTTCTGTTCACCAGTCAGCTCATTCCAGGAATCAGTGCTGCTTTCATCATGTTTATCTTTTAAGATCTCCATAAATTCTTCAAGGATATTCTTATCCTCAATTTGGTCGAGAAGCAAATGGCAAACTTTTTTTAATCCAGCTGTTGACATATTTATTTTTAATGTATCTTCTTGCTTGCTTCAAATAATATACGCTTTTCTTCTTCGCTTAAGTTCTGGTAACCTTCTTTACCGATCTTATCAAGGATTTCATCTACCTTTTCCTGTGTAATATCAGAATCTGTAGAATTATTGCCTTTGGAGTAAAATTCAGCGTCACTTACATTTTCACTGGTTGAAGTAGTATTATACTTATCATAATAGCTGTTCCTGTAAATATTGGTAGGTCGCTTAGGAGCTACTTTTGGCTTCTTATTAAAGCGGAAAAGGTCGTTTACATTATTACGGGTAATTAGCAGGTAAATAAAGCCAACAAGTCCGCCGCCTAAATGCGCAAGGTGCGCAATACCTGTTTTGCTGCCTACTGATAATAGCTCGATAGCCATATAAATTATTACAAAATATTTGGCTTTTATCGGGAAAAGGAAATAGAGAAAAATTTCCCTGTTGGGGAAAAGCATACCAAATGCAACAAGTATCCCGTAAACAGAGCCTGATGCCCCAACTGTAGGAAGATTAAGACCTGTAAATAATGGAGTGAGTAATATTGTTGCAAGTCCGGCGCCAACACCGCACATTAAATAGTATGTGAGAAATTTCTTAGACCCCCAGATATTTTCAAGCTCCATCCCAAACATCCACAAAGCGAACATGTTCAGGAATAAATGCCAGAAGCCGCCATGCATAAACAGATATGTAAATAACTGCCATGGATAGAACGGGAATACTTCGCTTCCTATTGGGTTTAAAGCAAAATATTTCATGAAGAATATTGAAAGCGGCACTCCCCCCACGCTAAAACTTGCAAAAATAAAATACTGAATTATGAATATGGCAATATTTGAAATAAGCAGATATTTTATGACAGGCGGAAATAATGCAAATCCGCCGAACATAGAAGGTCTGTTAAACTTCAAGTTGAGATTTCTATACCTGTCTTTTTGTGTGTTAAATATTCCCATTATTTACTGTAAAGCCTAAAATTCAATTTCTTTAACTTCCTCCTGAGCCTTCTTGAGGTCTTCAGGGTAATCTATTTCCATGCATTTATACTCTGAAACATCAACTGCATACATACTGTTCCCCATATCATACAATTCCTGGAAAGATGCTTCATAGAACTCGTTAACATTATTTTCCTTAACTATCTTCCTTTCAAGTACTTCGCCAAGTTTCACAAAGAAATCATGTGAGAATCTTTCAATTCCAATTGATTCACCATAACTTGCCGCAGGAACCAAATGTTTACCAATATGCTCAATTTTGTTAGTACTATCAATAATAACTTTAATCTCCTCGTCAGATAAAATATGACCCCTATTTACGGCAAGGCAGTCGATATGCTCAAACTCAAAAAGCTTTGAAATAATGCGATAATCGAACAAAATATCACTATCCAGTAAAATTGAATCCCCTGTAATATAGTCTTTTGTCATCCAAAGAGAGTAACTGTTGTTATTATTCTCAAAATCGCTGTTCGTAAGGTACATTATATCAAGCTCAGGAAATTGCTCAGCAACATGCTCTTTTATCATTCTTTCCTTGTAACCTGTAACCATAACAAAGCTATTAACTCCGTTTTTGAGGATATTGTTGATAGTCATTTCAAGCAGAGTCTTATCCCCTACTTTTAATAGACATTTTGGTATAGTATCCGTTAGCGGTCTAAGCCTTTTTGCCATTCCCGCTGCGAGTATTATTGCCTGCATATTATAGTTTATCCCGCGAAAGCGGGAATCCATTTTTGATTAAAGCACAAAAATACTATAAATGGGATTGAGAAGCAGTGGATTAGTTTGTCATTCCCGCCTTCCCGGCTTTGAAGCGGAGAAAGCGGGAATCCAAATTATTTGTATTAAAATTTACATAGATAATTGCTATTTTATAAAATGAAAACTTATACAATTTCAAAAAATGGACAGATTACACTGCCATTAAAAATTAGAAAAAATCTAAATTTACAAGCAGGCACAAAGATTATATTCATTGAAAAAGATAGTAATATTTTAATTAAGCCAATGAATAAATTTTATTTTTATAGTTTAATCGGCATTACAAGTACAAAAGGAAAAACATTAAAATCTCTGATGAAAGAAAAAATAAACAATAATTTTTAATGTTTCTCAAATAACACATGGAAATACTTAAAGTACTATCAATAATCGTTCAGTTTGGAATGCCGCCTGCATTTCCCGAAGGCGATGCTGCACTTCAGCAGGCGCTTGCTGATAAGATAGAAGTTATCTGTAAAGATGTAGGCTCAACATATACAAATAAAATGCATACCCTTAAAAACAATCCAAAACTTGAAAAAACATCGCCATCGCTGTTTACAAAGGAAAATACCAAGGGACTATACATTTTCTTAACGCAAATAGATTCAACACACCTGTTCATTGAAGACTGTGACTATAGCATGCTTAAATTTTTAAGATACAAAACCAATCAGCAAAACTTGAAATACAGGGTGGCAGATTCCAGCGACAGCTTTGTAAATATTGAAAAGCTGAGGCAGATACAATGGAAGCAGCCTGTTCAAATGAAAATGTTCGAGAACGGAACAGTATTTGAAACAACTTTTAATACTTATACTGAATACTGGGAATGCAGCAATAAGCTTGATTATTCACCCAAATATCCTTACCTGAAGCCAAAGAATACTCCACTTAGAAGAAATTACACCGATGAACAGATGGGCGACCTTTATTATATTTTAACACATCCAATAATGGTATTTTCTATTGTTCCATTGGATGATATGAGCTACGAGCTACCCTACAACCTTGAAGGTTCATCTTATGAAACAAAGATGGCAACTGTAAATAACGGGAAGCTGGAAGGAATGGCAATTGACTTAAACGGTGATAAAACCCCTGATGCTTTCTGGTATAACCAGATAGGCGACAGTAAAATTGCTGAAGTATATACAAGACTTTATATTAACGTAGATGGAAAGTGGCGCCTTTGGTGGTACACATATTTCAGGGAAATGTAAATTAATATTATGATAAAAGCAGTAATTTTTGATATTGACGGCGTGATAATTGATTCAGAGCCGTTCTGGAAAGAAGCAGAGATAAAGATATTTAATTCGCTTGGCGTTCCTTTAACAGAACAAATGTGCGATTCTACTACAGGGATGAGACTTGTTGATGTAACAATACTTTGGCATGAAAAATATCCATGGGATCTGAAAAAAGACCCGCTTGAAAAAGTTAATGGCGATATTGTAGAAGCATTGATATCACTCATAAAGCAAAAAGGTGAGCTAAGTAAAGGAGTTACAGAACTGCTTGACTTTTTCAAAGCCAAAGATCTGCCTATGGCGGTTGCATCATCATCTGACCAAAAGATAATAGACGCTGTACTTGATAAATTAAATATCAGAAAGTATTTCAAAGTAATACATTCCGCGGAATTTGAAGAGTATGGCAAACCTCACCCTGCAATTTATTTAACTACAGCAAAAAAGCTTGATGTTGAACCAACTGAATGCCTGGCAATTGAAGATTCATTCAACGGCGTAGTTGCAGCTGTTGCCGCAAGAATGAAAACAGCGGCATATCCTGAAAAAACAAATTTCTACAATCCAAAATTCGCAATTGCCGATCTTAAATTCAGGACTCTAAAGGATTTTACAGAAGAAGAATTCTCAAAATTAAATAATCTATAAGACTGCTTTGACCGCTGTAGCGGTCTCGCAAAATTTTATATAATGCTGATAGTTATTGCCGGTCCATATAATGCAGATACAGAAGAGCAGAAAGCTACAAACCTTAAGGCTATGAATATTGCTGCTGCAGAGGTGTATAGAAAAGGACATATCCCTGTAATTGGAGTAAATGCATCTCTGAATGTAGCTGATGAGCTTAAAGATATTGACAGAAGAAAAGTAATAAGCAACATTTCATACGCAATAGTTGAACGATGTGATGCTATACTGATAATAGGTTCATCACCCGGAGCAGACCATGAGCGCAATATTATTTCCGGCAAAGGTCTGCCTGTATATTACTTGGTTAACGAAATTCAGGAGGCATAATGAATCCAAACATACCGTTTTATATAGATACTATTTTGTATATAATTGTTTTAGTAATTATATTTTTTATTTTTTACAGCCTTAAATTTGCTCTTTGCTCTATGCAGGCTGATAAACGGAAAATAATTAAGACATATCTTGTAACAGCACTACTGATTTTGACTTGGTTATTGACCTCAGCATTAATTGCATTAAACGGAACTCTGCTTGATTTCACTTCAACTCCGCCAAAATTAATGCTAATAATTATTCCCCCTGTACTCGCAATTATTTACATAAGTAATTCCAATAGAGTAACCGCCTTATTACAGGAAATTCCATCCTCATGGCTGATTTATATACAATCGTTCAGGGTATTGATGGAAATATTGTTATGGCTATTGTTTATAAAAAATATAATTCCTCTTCAAATGACATTTGAAGGTATCAATTACGATATACTGACGGGCTTAAGCGCGCCGCTTATAGCTTATTATGTATTAAGTGTAAATAAATGGCAGCGCATTGTTGCGGTGCTATGGAATTATGCCGGACTGCTTTTAGTAACCAATATTTTTATTGCTGCCCTGCTTTCCACACCTAGTCCAATGAGACAGTTTTTTAATGAACCTTCAAATACTCTCGTTGCATATTTTCCGTTTGTATGGGTACCTGCATTCATAGTTCCCTTTGCTTATTTAATGCATGTGCTTTCTATTAAACAAATTGTAAGAAATTATAACTAATGGCAATTCACCTTGAAACACAAAGATTAAAGCTAAAATCCCTTGAAAATAAAGACTCAGAGCTTTTTTATAATTTCCTCATGAGAAACTATGATTTTTTTATGCCATGGTCTCCAGAATATGATGAAGATTGTTTAAAACAGGAAATACATAATTCAAAAGTAGATTTTTTGGTAAATGAATCTAAAGAAGGAAGAACAATAAAATTTTGTGTATTCAAAAAAGGAGATCAGAGTAAAATAATTGGGACTACAGTACTATCAAGTATCGTAAGAGGTCCGTTCCTTTCATGTTTTTTGGGTTATAGAGTGGGTGAGAAGGAAAACGGCAAAGGCTATGCAACTGAAGCCATTACAGAAATTTCTGATTATGCCTTCAGGGACTTAAAACTTCACAGGATAGAAGCTAACATTATACCCCGCAATACTGCATCAATTAAAGCAATTGAAAAAGCAGGTTTCACTTATGAAGGAATTTCAAAAAAATATCTTAAAATTAACGGTGTTTGGGAAGATCATTTGCATTATGTATTATTGAATGAGGAAATAGAATAGGATTACTGAGGAGTTAATTCATGCTTTCAACACTGAATGGCAACAGTGCTTCATCTATTGTATTTACACCGGGAAAATATGATACAATTTTCTGTAGCACTTCGTCTAGAATTGCATCAGGACATGATGCGCCGCTGGTTAGAATAATTTCTGTTGGTTTACTTTCTGAAGTCTTTAACCATTCATTTGTTGATGTTTCTTCATTTATGTGAATATTATAATGGCTGATAAGATTTTGAGATACTATTTTTTCAGCTGCTGATATGAAGTAAACCGGAAGTTTTTCTTCACAAAGCTCAACTATGTGTGATGTATTAGAACTGTTATAACCCCCCACTACTATGGCAAAATCAGCATTACTGTTTAGCAAACCAAGTGTTGCCTGCTGGTTATCATAAGTTGCATAGCATAATGTATCGCTTGTATCGGCGTAATGATCCTTTATTTTTTCTGAACCGTATTTTTCTTCCATTGTTGCCTTTATCATATCAGCTATTGCCTGTGTTTCAGTAGCAAGCATTGTTGTCTGGTTAACAACGCCAACATGATCCAGGTCGCTAATAACATCAAACCCTTCTGAATGTTTACCTGAAAATGTTGAGTAGAAACCATCTTTTGAAATTTTACCCAAAATGATATTACAAAGGATTTTTGTTTCTTCAATATTACGGACAATTACAGTGGGAGAGTTTTGTTTAGAATGTGAGAATGTTGCAATTGTTTCTTCGTGGTTATATTTGCCGTGAACAATTATTGTATATTTCTTTTTACCAAGTGTTTCGGCGCGATTCCAAACTTTTTCAACAAAGGGACAGGTTGTATCATATTTATATGGGTCTATTCCTCTATCAGCAAGCATTTGCTGAATTTCAACGGTAGTGCCAAAAGCCGGGACAATAACAGTATCATCCGCTTTTAATTCATCCCATGGAATAAGTTGTTTACCATTATGCTCTCTTATAAACTTTACACCGCGTGAACTGAGGTCTTCGTTCACTTTAGGATTATGGATCATTTCGCTAAGCAGAAAAACGCGCTTGCCGGGATTTTGTTCAAGTGATTTATATGCAATTTCAATTGCGTTTTCAACGCCATAACAGAATCCAAAATGCCTGGCAATTAAAAATTTTACCGGACCAAAATCCAGCACAGAGGGAGTATAATCTTTCTTTCTTGGGTCAGTTACCTTCCTGGCATTCTTTACAACAGAAATAACAGGGCTTCGGTAATATATGGGTATATCAAATTTCTTCAAATATTATCCTTATCTTGATTCAGAATTAAATAAAGATTTGGAAGGTCATCTTTAATAATATTCCATAGTATATCAAGGTTGACTCCTGAATAGTTATGGATCAGTCTGTTTCTTGTCCCAATAATCTTGTCCCAGGGAATTTCAATATTTTCCTCTTTGAATAAATCGCTTATATTTTTAGCTGCTTCACCTATAATCTCGATATTCCTTACAACTGCATCCTGAGTCTTAGTGTCATTCAAAAAATCTGAATAACTTGAATTACATACATAAAATTCAATTTTTTCAATTGCTCCCAGAATATCTTCTACCAGCACTTTATCGCTTCTAATTGACATAAATTACATTTTTGTCTAAATCAATATTAAGATTACTGTTTTGGTATCCCTGCACTGTAACTAAATCTACTTTCCTGTTCAGTTTTTCTTCCAGGTACTCACCCATCTCTATGAAATCTAAACCTATAGGAGCAGAAAAATCAACCAATAGGTCAATATCGCTTTTTTCAGTGTTTACTTCTTTTGAAAAAGAACCAAACAAACCCAATTTATTAAGATTGTATTTCCTGTTTAAATAAGGATATTCATTTCTTAATATTTCAATTACTTTTTCTTTAGTTAAATTTTCCATTGTTTAGTTTACTTTATCATCGGCATTTTAATACCGAATTTCTTCTCATTTTCAATTGCCTGCTCATATCCTGCATCAGCATGACGGACAATTCCCATTCCTGGGTCATAAGTCAATACTCTTTCCAATCTTTCCTCAGCCTCTTTGGTTCCATCGGCAACTACAACCATACCACTATGAATTGAAAGCCCGATACCAACTCCCCCGCCATGATGCAGAGAAACCCAGCTTGCACCGCCAACGGCATTTAACGCAAAATTTAGAATAGGCCAGTCAGCAATTGCGTCAGAGCCATCCTTCATTTTTTCTGTCTCGCGGTTTGGTGAAGCAACGCTGCCGCAATCTAGGTGATCTCTTCCTATTACAATTGGAGCTTTAACCTTACCATCCCGTACAAGATCATTGAATATCTTACCCATCTTAGCACGCTCACCATACCCAAGCCAGCAAATTCTCGCAGGTAATCCCTGGAAATGTACTTTTTCCTGCGCATGCTTTATCCATCTCGCCAACGCTTTGTTTTCAGGAAATGTTTTCAGTACATATTCATCAGTAACAAATATATCATTGGGGTCGCCGCTTAAAGCTACCCATCGGAAAGGACCCTTGCCGTCACAAAACAACGGGCGGATATATTCAGGAACAAAGCCGGGAATTTCAAAAGCTGACTTAAAACAATTATTATAAGCTTCGCCTCGGATATTATTACCGTAATCAAAAACAACAGCTCCGCGCTGCATAAATTCAAACATAGACTTGCAATGAGTTACAACTGTTTTTCGTGATAGCTCGATATATTTTTCAGGATCCTGTTTCCTTAGCTCAAATGCTTTATCAAGAGTCATTCCCAACGGAACGTAACCGTTTAACATATCGTGGGCTGATGTCTGGTCAGTAACAATATCGGGAATTATATTCTTTTTCAAAAGCTCAGGCAGAATTTCGCCTGCATTTCCAACAAGTCCAACTGAGGTTGCTTCTTTATTTTGCTTTGCTTTTAAAACAATTTCAATTGCTTCATCAAGGTCTTCTGTTAAAACATCACAGTATCCTGTGTCAATTCGTTTTTGTATCCTGCTTTTATCAACATCAATGCCAAGTATAACTGCGCCGTTCATAGTAGCAGCCAAAGGCTGAGCGCCGCCCATTCCGCCAAGTCCTGCTGTAAGTATAAATTTACCGGATAGATCTCCGCCAAAATGCTTATCAGCACAAGCCGCAAATGTTTCATATGTTCCCTGTAGTATTCCCTGCGAGCCGATATATATCCACGAGCCTGCTGTCATCTGACCGTACATTGTAAGTCCGAGTGCATCAAGCCTGCGAAATTCATCCCATGTAGCCCAAGCAGGCACAAGCTGTGCATTTGATATTATCACACGCGGAGCGTTTGTGTGCGTCTTAAAAACTGCAACAGGCTTGCCTGACTGAACAAGCAGAGTTTCATCGCTTTCGAGCTTTTGCAATGATTCAATAATCTTATCATAACATTCCCAGTTCCTTGCAGCTTTTCCGCCGCCATAGACTATCAGCTCATCTGGATTTTCAGCCACATCAGGGTCTAAATTATTCATTAACATACGCATAGCGGCTTCGGATATCCAGTTTTTGCAGGATAGTTCCGTACCAGTTGGAGCTTTTATAATTCTTTTTGCCATAGTAATATTCAGGATTAAGATACAAAGATATGAAAAAAATTAAGAGATTTTAATGTAGAATTGAGTATGATACTTTTGGAGTGCATTGACTGTGTCAATGCGCATCAACGCAGTTGATGCAACCTAATATTTACTTTACTTTAGGCAGATCAAGAGAAATATCCTTTTTTTCCTGCTCGCGCCAAATTGCCTGGCATGGAAATTTATTTTCATATAGGGCGCGGCTCATCATAACTGAATCAACACCGAATTTCTCAAGTTCCTGTATTTTCCTCAGGTCACTGTAATTAGAAATTCCGCCTGCGGCTGTTACTTTTAAACCTGTTTCAATTGCAATTTGCTTTATGCCTTCTGTATCAGGTCCCTGTAATGTTCCAACACGTGCTACATCCTGGTAAATAATGCGCTCTACTCCAAGAGTTTTCATTCCAAGGGCAAATTCAATTGGATGAATATTTGTAATATTGCCCCAGCCGTCTTTTACAAGGAAACCATTCCTAACATCAACACTTATAGCAACTTTGCTTTTGCCAAATTCATCAAGCAGTTTTTTTACCAGGTCAATATTATCAATTGCAGATGTTCCAATGACTATCCTGTAAACACCAAGCTCTTTAATTAACTGCTGTGCAATTTCAAATGTCCTGATACCGCCGCCAAGCTGAATTGGCACTCCAACAGTTTCGGTGATCTCTTTAATAAGCTCATAATTCTTTAGCTTACTTGAAACAGCGCCATCAAGATCAGAAATATGAATAACCTTCGCATTTTCCTTACGGAAAAGTCTTGCCATGTTCAGTGGACTTTCTGAATAATAAACAGTCTTATCCTCAAGCCCTTCCACCATTCTTACAGACCTGCCGTTTTGAATATCAATTACGGGAATTACAAGCATATTATTCTATAGTTTGTATATTTTATCTAAACTATAATCATATTCATAAGAATTTGAATCAATGTTTACTCTATCAGGCTTTTGATATAAATAATAAAACTTAATATCGTTGCGTTGCAAAAACAAAGAAGGCAATTCATGTATTCCATATCTTAATACCCAAGCGCTTTTATATTCACCTGGAAGATCCTTAAAATAAACTTTTGATTCCGGTGGTAGCTCACAGGTCAATTCAATTATTCTTGAAACTGTATTACGGGATATCTCTGATGCAATTATCCAATGAGATTCTTTTTCTTTAAGATTTACAACATTATATATAATTAAAACTACTAAAATAAAATATATGGGGATTTTCTTTAGTACAGAAAAAATTTTAATTTCAAACAAATTATAAACTAACAAAATACAAAGACTAACAGATGGAAGGTATAAATACCTTTCATAACCTGCCAGCCAGGCATACGAAGAAATTGATATTACTGAAAATATGAACAGAATATAGTTTAACTTCACTGACTTTATTAGAATCAAACCATATATAAGTAATGAAACAATAACAGAGATAACCGATAGTGGATAAATATTTATCGCCCTAAAAAATGATTTTACAATGTTCGCATTATTTTCATTAAATATGTTTTTAAGATGAATGAAGTCAAGCGAAAAGAAGAAAGCAGTTAATGAAAACAAATAGTTTTTAATTATTACTGATATTGCAATTAAAATTGAATCCGGCATATCTAACACAGCCAGACTTGAATAGAAAAAATATCTAATTGCTGAAAATCCGAAAGTTATTAACATTAACGGATAATACTCTTTTATGAAGTTTTTTATATTATTTTTAAAAAGGAATCTTTCTGAAATAAATAAACATAAGATAAAGGTTATAGCAGTTTCCTTTGATAAAATGCAAAATAAATATAGCGCATATACAATCAAAAGATTTATATTTTTAGATGAATCTTTGTATCGCAAGTATATATACAATCCCGAAAGATAAAATATGCTGTAAAACATTTCATGCAGTTCGGAATAATACACAATTGTTTCTACATGAATATAGTGTATGCAGAAAAGTAGCGAAGCAAAAAACGAAATAAGGAAATTCTTATTGTCATCTAAATGTTTAGCAAACATAAAAAATAAAACACTTGAAAACCTAAATACAATTACGCACGTTAATGCATTTAGAATAAAATTCAATATTCTCATTGGAACTGGATTCATTCCAAAAAATGAATATAAAACGCGATACGTCAATTGAGGTAAAGGGAAAAAATGGAAGTTCTCTGCCAATAGACCCTGGGAAATTGCACTCAATTTTCCAAAATCATCAAGGACAAAAAAATTGTTAAGACTATTGTAATAAAGGATAAAAGTTATAGCAGAAAAAAATACCAATAGATATAAGTTAAACAGAGTTTTCTGTTTATAATAAGCAACTTCAACTATTCTCATTTTCTGATTATGGCAACTTTCCCTTTGCAAACTTTGCTGCCATCTTTATTGTAACCTGCAATAATATAGATACCCGAAGAAACATAATTCCCGTTCAGGTCACGCCCATCCCAGTTTGCAATTCTGCCGCCTGGTGTTTCAAATTCAGCAACCAAAGTTCCGCTAATGGAAATAATTTTTACAGTTGATTCTTCAACAAGACCGTCTATTCTTAGTAAAGATGCACTCGGAAGAATAAAGGGGTTGGGACCAACAGATATTTTATCACATTCTACAAGAGGGTTAATAGCTATAGTTTGATATGAAACAATACCTCTATCTGAACCAAAGTATACTTTGCCTGAGCTTTTATCAGTTTTTATAGATGTAATCTTGTTATCTAATAGAAGCGAGTTGGCAGTATTAAGTCTGTTAAGTAAAGTAGAACCGTCAGGCGATACATAAATTAAGCCATTTGAAATTGTTCCTAGCCATTTATTATTTAACGCATCTACATCTATAGAAAGAACATTTTCTGTCAATGGAGTACTAATGCCGTTTTCAATTATTCTCATTTTATAGAGAGTTGGAATTGAACCGGGATTATTAACTACCTGCTCAGGATTTGGTATTACAACAACTCCGTTATTTGTTGCAATCCAAACTTCCCCGTTATTATCTGTTATAACCTGATTCACCTGTCCAATATCTGTACCAAGCTGTGAGTAAGTAATTAAAGCTCCTCTTGGATTTATATTTTCGTTAAAATACATTACCCCTCTAAATGTACCTTCTATAGGATGGGTTGTTATCCATTTAGTATTAAAATTATCTACAACAAGAAACGTGCCATGTAAATCAGTTGGACTTCCAACCGGAGAAGGATAAGCTACCCCTTGAGTAAAATTAATAAAATTATTTGGTACACGGTTATTTAATACCCACAAATTCCCTGAGTTATCTTCATCTATACCATTAACTAACACAAATCCCGGATTGCCAAACTGCTGTAATATAGAATTTGTTTCATCATATTTAATTAGGTTAGTCCCATTTATTTTTAACAAACCTGTCCCAAACCCAGCTACCCAAATATTACCCAATCTATCTGGATAAGTAAACACCCAGCCGCAGCATCCATTACCCATCACCGGAAACTCTGAAAAGATATAATTAAACCAGCTTGTTCCGTCAAATTTGTATATCCCCGAGCGACTTGGCCAATCTCCTAATGAACCTGATAATGCCCAAAGGTTTTTATTTTGATCAACCGCAAGGTTAAAATTTAAATTATTATAAGGTCCATTCGGGAAAACATAATTATTAGTGTTATTCCTGTAAATATTAACACCATTGTTAACTGTTCCAATCAGCAGATCTCCCGCAGTATTGATCTTTAAACTATTTACTTCCGTTCCGGCTTGAATAAGCTCCGCATTGTTAATATTACTTAAATTAACTTTGAATATCCTAAAATTTACTTTAACTCCGCTCAAAGTTGAAAAAGCGGAGAAAAATAAGTTATTCCCTGAAACCGTTATTTTTGATACTGGATCAACAAATGGAACACCATTAAATAAGGGGGCATACGTATTCAGAGTCCCGTTCTGGAAATAAACAATACCGCTATCGGAAGCTATAAAAACTTTTGAATCAAAGTAGGCTATACTGTTTGTTTTATTATTTTTTAAAACTGAACTTCCCGAAACAAAAGTTGACCAGTTAGATGCAATAGGAAGGTTATTATTGATATTTCCATAAGCAATACCGATCTTTGTTGCTGCCCAAATTGTATCATTAATTACAGCTATATCATAAACGGGGGTCGGCGCAGTTAAATTACCAAACCGTGTATATGGCTGATCAACAAACTGGAACTGTGGTATGTTAAATTTCACTATACAAAACTCAGTTGCAAAGAACATTAAATTATTATATTCGTAAAACGCATTAATTCTTTTAGAAGGCTCTGTTGAAGTATAAATATCTGTTATCTGATTCCACGAAAGATCATTAGTATTAAGAACGCTGATAGAACCGTTAAATGCACCCGCCCAAACCCTTCCATTATTGCTTGCAGTTACTGCGGTCAGTTCGTTTGAACCTAACCCGTCAAGAGAAGTGTATTTTTTAATATTTGATGAATTATTCGGGTCAAAGTTGAATAAACCACCGGAAGTTGCAGCCCAGACAAAATTATTGCCAAGCGATATTCCTTTTACTTCTCTGAGTGAAGTATATATATTCCACCCGTTATTATTATTCTGTGAATAGATAGTACTGCTAAGAGCAGATAATATCATTACAAAGATGAGTTTTTTCAGCATTATTTTACAATTTAGTTAAAAAAAGAGTAGAGGTATTATCTATATTTGGATTGGCTGTTTGATTTATTAAAATTAGAGATATAACAATTTTTTTAATTTAAAGAAGTTCATTTAATGCCTGTTCAAGTTCTTCTTTTGTGTGACTATCGCTTTGTGAGCTTGCAACATAAATACCTTTTTCATATATCTTTCTGGCTTGGGTTTCATCGCCAAGCTGCTCATAAGTTTTACCAAGCTGGTAATATGTTGCAACATAATTTGGATCAAGTATTCGCAATTCCTCAAAAATATCTTTGGCTGAATCAAACTCCTTTAAAGATATATATTCCAAACCTAATGCGTAGCGGGCAAATGTATCATTTGCATCTACTGCCAGCGCCTGTTTTAGATTTTCTATTCGGTTGTTACTCACTTTAGCTAATTTAAGCAACTTAAACTAAAATTAAAAATAATAAAAGTGAGAAAATTTGCAACATTAATTTTTGTTGAATCTTAAATAGGTATTTTTTCAATATCTTCGGCAATATCAATATCGTTTTGGGTAATTCCACCTGCCGAATGCGTTGAAAATGATACTTCCACTTCTTTGAACTTCATTAAAACATAATCCGGATGGTGATTTCTCCTCTGGCAAAATCCGCCAATTGCAGTTACAAATCCTATAGTTGCAGGAAAATGTTGAGTTTTAAATGTCTTTTTTATAGACCCGTTTATATATTTCCAGCCTTCAAGATTTTTCAGGGCTTCATTAATTTGCTGTTCGGTTAGTTTTTCCATATCTGAAACAATTATTTATAAATTTAGAGCGGGCTTTAACCCGCTCTATAGAAAGGAATACAATACTTCTGAGAAATTATTTTACCAGGACCATCTTCTTTGTATCAGTAAATCCGCCTGATATTATATTATAGAAATACACTCCGCTTGAAAGAGAAGAAGCATCAAATACAACCGAATTTAAGCCTGCATCTTTTATTTCATTTATAAGAGTTCTTACTTCTTTTCCGATAATATCAAAAACTTTAATTGTTACCAAACCTTTTTGAGGAATACTGTAATTGATAATAGTAACCGGGTTAAACGGATTTGGATAATTCTGGCTGAGTGAAAATGCATATGGTGATTCAATTACATTTTTACCTGAGGTCAGCTCGTCTGTAACATTCGTAACAGGAAGCTCTATGTATGAATTACTACTTAAATAAACATAGTTGTAACCATTATTAAGCACAGGAAGAACAAAAGGATTAGTTCCTAAAAACCATTGGTCGTCAGCATGTGTATCTAAATTAGTAATAATAATTTTGATCTTATTTCCGGTTTTAAAAATATGCGAATGAGCCTGTCCTTCAAAATTCCTTGCTCTTCGTGAATTAGCTGTATAGTTCCTGTCGGTATAGTTTACCCTGTTTATCAGCTTTTCCTTGCCGCTTGGCTGTACTTCTAAAACCTGAAAGTTATATTGTGTAAATGTGGCAGCTGTTGAAAGGTAATCAAGGTTTACTTTTGGAATGCCAAGCCATTTTTTATCAGATGTTAATGCAGCGCTTGTGAACGAAACTGAATTCTTTTTGAACTTTGATGTAAAAGTTGTGCCTGTGAATTCTTCGTTCACGGCTTCCTGCATTGTTAAACCGCCAGTAACCTGATTTCGTACCGAAACTCTTGTATTAGCGTTAGTGCCGGCTGTTGTTGTTAAGCGGCTGTTTGTATTAAAATAAAGTCTGTAAGGAGTCGTAATATTCTGCAGCGCAACTTTAGAGCTATCGTGTTTAAATGTCCAGTACAAACCATTTGCGGGATACAAAGTTGAGGCATAATCATAATTTGCAGCAGGTAATTTGGTGCCGTTATATGGAAAGAGCCAGTAAAAAAACCAGTCATTAAAAAACTGCATGTGCCATGTATCTTCAGTTGGAGAATTATCTCCGCCGTGCCCCTGAACTGCTCCTAAATATAATCTGAAAGTAGAATTTGTATTAAGAACAGATGCTTTCATAATACCTGAGGCATTAAAGAATTTATCCTGCCACGAGCCTTCCATTATTAATGGCACCCGGTTATTGGGAATACTTGTCATAAAATCTCTGCCACGCGGAAGCCAGTATGCAAGGCTATCCCAGTAATTTTTAGTGCTTGAATAAATCCAGTCGCTCATTCTTTCAACTTGCGGGGTATATCTTGCAGTATCAGGTGTATATTCAACTGTCCATAGTAAAGTCATTTTAATACAGCCGTTTTCAATCCAGCTTGTAGCAAAATCAGGTGGAGCGAGAGCTGATATAATAGTTTTAACATTCATTCCCATAGTACAAGCCATGTATGGAACAAGACCGCCCTGAGAACCGCCCATAATAAGAATGTTATTAGGATTGACTCCGTTTGAAATATCCAGTTTAATGAAATTGATGAACTGGATCATATCTTGAGCTTCAATGTTAGATATGAGGTTAGAAAGTCCGGTTGAATTACCCTGCCCGCGCATACTGAATGTAGTTGTATAGTACCCATATTCAGCCTGAGCTTTTGCAAAAGCGGCAAGCGTTTCTTTATTATCACCATAGCCATGAACAAAAACAACTGTAGGCCAGCCGCCTGCCTGAGGTGTACCCTGCGGTATGAATTTTAATGCATCAAGTATAGTACCATCACTCATCGTAACAGTAAAATCAAACCTTGTAACAGGCACCTCAGGAGCATTAGAATATTTAGGAAGTAGCTTGAAGTTATCGTAATTATCCCTTGCTCTTTTTTGCTGTGCGTTACCAAATTGAGTTAAAAACAAAATGGCTATTAAAGCCAAAAACGGTAGTTTAGCTGCTCTCATTTAAATTTTCCCTACTATTATATATATTATAAATTTAATAAAAATGGTGTTTTATTCCAATACAATAATTAAAAACTATAAGGCTTATTAAGTATATTTTTAACAGTGGTTTATGAAAAATATCCCTGTTTTTTATACTGTGGTCATTCATATAAGCACAAAAAATAAACCCCGCTATTTAAAACGGGGTTAAGTTTGAAGTAACTAAAGTTGAAAACCTTTAGGATGAATCAATATCTTCTGTTACTGGATAAAGCAAAAATTATTTTTAAGTTTAACTATTTAAGCTTTTCTAATATGTTTGTTACTGTAGAACAGGTAACCTAATATCACAAAAGGCAGTAAAAGGAACAACAGGATTACCGGTAATAATAATAGTGACATTTTTTATATTTCTCCTTTATAATTATTTTACATTTTGTCGTTTTAAAAAGCAGCCCCGAGTACTCGGGGTAAATTTGTAACTAAATTATCCCTGCTTTTATTACTCATTTGTTAATTTCATTAAAAATTGAATGTTCTGCTTTTTACTTAGTTTATTTTACGAGCATCATTTTCTTCACTTCAGTAAAGCTGCCTGCAGTAAGTCTGTAGAAGTAAATACCGCTTGATAGGTTCTGAGCGTTGAACATTACATTGTATGAACCGGGGTTTTGTGTATCGTTAACTAATGTCTGAACTTCCCTGCCTAAGAGGTCATAGACCACTAATTCAACTCTCTGGGCATCAGCAATTGTGTACTCTATCATTGTGCTTGGGTTGAACGGATTGGGGAAGTTCTGTGATAAACTGAATGAATACGGTGAATTGTTTTCAATAGAGCTTTCATCTGCAAACGTAGAAGCAAACCTGTTGTTAGCATTTGTTATTATTGGCAGTTCAACATAAGAATTGCTGCTTAAGTAAACTGTATGGTCTCCATTTTTCATAACAGGCAGCACAAACGGATTTGAACCGAAGAAAGCAGAATCTGTATGCGCTTTATCAAGATTTGTGATAATTATCTGTATCTTGCTTCCTGCCTGGAAAATATGTGAATGAGCCTGTCCGCGGAATGTAACCTGTTTCCTGGTACCTTTTGTATAATTCCTGTCTGTAAAATTAGCTCGGTTTACAAATCTTCTTGTTCCATTTGCAAGTACTTCATATATCTGGTAATTGAACTGGCAGAATGTTTGAGCCGCCGATTTATAATCAAGTCTTACAACAGGCGCCCCTGTCCACTCAAGATTTGTTGTTAACGCAGTAGAAATAAAATTCACTGAATCTTTTTTGAATTTTGCCGTAAAGTTTGGTGCTTTAAATTCATCATAAACAGCTTGCTGTAATGTATATCCGCTAGTTATTATGTTTTTTAAAGTTACAGTATTGCTGCCAGATTGAATTGTTGTTTTTAATGCACCGTTCCTATTAAGATACAGTCTCATTGGTGTTGAAACAGTTCTAAGCAGTGTAGTAGAGCTATCGTGTGTGAATGAAAAATACTGGTTATTTACAACAGGAAAGTGTGTTGATGCATACTGATACTTTGCCTGTGTGAATATATTTGTCTGCATTCCCCATAATGTCTGGAAGAAGAAATTATTGAACCAATCCATGTGCCAAATATCTTCTGTTAAAGATACATCACTTCCATGTCCTCTAACAGCACCTAAATATGATGTCATTGGAGCATTTGTGATTTTATCAATATGCAGCATCCATCCATCTGCATTGAAAAATTTATCCTGCCATGCTGCTTCTACTAATACAGGAATAGTAATATTTGGAAGACTTGTTATAAAATCTCTGTTGATAGGCAAATAATAAGCTAAACTATCCCAATACTGTTTATTATCGGCATATATCCAGTCGCTCATTCTATCAACCTGTGAATTATATCTTGCTGTATCAGGTGTGTATTCAATTGTCCATAATAATGTCATTTTAATTGAGCCGTTTTCAATCCAGCTTGAAGCAAAATCAGGTGGAGCAACTGAATTTATTATAGATGCAACCTGCATACCTCTTGCTGCTGCCATCATTGGAACTGCGCCGCCCTGTGAACCGCCCATGATAAGTATTTTGCTTGGGTTCGAGCCGTTTACTGAATCAGCTTTTACCCAGTTCACTATTTCTATAAGATCATCAGCTTCCAAAGTGCTGATAAGATTTGATAGTCCGGTTGATAAGCCCTGACCGCGTACGCTGAATGTCATAGTATAGTATCCGTATTCAGCCTGCGCACGGCAGAAATCTGCCAGTGTTTCTTTATTATCACCATATCCATGGTGCATAATAACGGTTAGCCATCCGCCTGCAGGTGGAGTCCCAACTGGAATATATTTTAGACAGTCAATGATAACGCCATCACGCATTGTGATTGTAAAATCTGTGCGAACAACATTGATTGGATTATCGGTTTGTATTGGTAGTATATATGATGGTGTCCATGTGTTAAGGTTTCTGGGTTTGTTCATTACCTTACTCTGTGTGTAAGTTACCTCAGTGTAAGACATAAAAAAAAGAGCCATTGATATACATATCATCAAAAGTCTCTGGGTATTTCGGGTTTTAATAGCATTCATCTTAAATAGATGTCCTTTCAGGATAGATTAATTAATAAATAATCTTATCTGCTATTGTATTCCCTACAAATTAACTATACAAATATAGCCTTTGGGCGAACCCTAAAACAATCGTAAACCTAAGTAAATATGTAATTACACTCAAAACCTAAGTTTTCATTCTTTCACTGTATCACGTTAACCCTACATTGCCTAACGTATAAGGGTTAGACTCCCCCAATTCGCGAGGTGCGCTTGACTTTTAGGTGTCATGGCTCGCCTGACGCAATTTTCCCCCCGTTGTTGGTGTTTAGCAAAGCGTCACCAACAACAATACTCTCGGCGTCCTCTGCTTGAAAAAGATGATAAACTTGTTCCTGCATTGGGATATTTAGACAAAGTCAATGAACTCATAGAAAAAGATCGGCAGGGAAGACTAACAAATGCTGAATTTCTTATATTGCAAAGTCAGGATTTAGCAACATTGAGGTCTTATGAACAAGCAAAACAATTATCTATCACTCTATTGAAAGATTATCTTGTTAAATATAAATTTGCTGATTGGGCAACACATCAAACTACTTTGGCTATAAAGGGAACGCCTGTAACAACCGAAGAAAAAACTGCACGAGCCGAAGAAATAGCTATAAAACTTTGCAATAATAGTTTATGGTTCTCTCATGGTAGATTTATTGGTATTAATATTTTAGCTACAGAATTAAAGTTAAAAATTGAAGATTACTCCAAAGATGATGTTTTAAGGAATTTAATAAGAACTTATAATGATTCAATGTTGCAACATCTTAGACGAGGAAATAATCTCGTTTTTTTCCATACCAAAAATTTTATATAAAAATTATGGAGACAATAATAGAAAAATTTGAAAAAACAGTGAAGGTGGTTAATAAGCAGTTAGAAAATGACAAAGGTTATATTGACTTAAAGAATTTTTATGAAGAAATGAAAAAGAATGGATATGTTAAAGAGCCTAAATTTGACTTATCCCCTATAGACACAATAGGTAGAGTAATGTTTCTTCGTTTGGAATAAATCCATAGCAATTAATTAAAGAAGCTGTTTAAGCAACCTTTTTATATTCATTTCCACACCCTAAAAACTGTTCCCAAGTCCAGAAAGTATTAGCTATTCCTGCTTTCATAGCAGGGGTGGCTCTTAATGTTTTATGAGTTCTGATAAAATTATAATAGAAGAAATGCAGAGCAACAGCATATTTAAGGTTTTCAAGTTTCTTACTGAATGCATTGGTTAAACGGGTAAACCTACGCATATTCATTCTCATTGTAAGATTTTGTCTTTCAATATAGCTTGTTGAAATATGCTTTAATACAGGTTCGCCGATTAACGGAATTATGTTAATTTTTTTTATAGTGGCAGGGCTGTATCTCTTTTCAGAGTTTTCATCTTCATTGTAAACCTTATGTATTTGTGCATAATCAATTTCGTTTCCGAATGTTCTTTTAACCGCACCCAAATAAGGCTGAAAACTATCACTTGTTAATTGAAATCTTGTAATTATTCTTGTGTTCAAATCTCTCATAAAAGAGATTGTATTTTCATAAGTCCTCTTACCAACTAAATAATTGGTAACAAGTTTTGTTTCAGCGTCCATAGCAACGAATGTATATTGATCCCCATATTCACAATCATTGCTATAGTAGCGTTCTTCTAAAGTTAATTGTTTCTGCATAATACTTTAGTAAATTGTTATTTAAATGCAATTTAGCATAAAATCTTCTTTTGTCAAGAAAAATCAATAATATATTTTCATAATTACTGATTTAACAATAATATGTATGTTTTTGATGAATATTGCATTTAGACTTTAAAAAATCGAACTAAATTACAATCTTTACAATTATTTAAAAAAGATGGATATTCAACCGGATAATATTAGTAAAAAAGAAGACCGAACTCCGCTTGATATAAAACTGGATAGCCTTCCAACCAATCCGGGTATATACCAGTTCAATGATAAGAGCGGGAAAGTATTATATGTAGGCAAAGCAAAGAACCTGCGCAACCGTGTGCGTTCTTACTTCATGTCAAAACCTGTGGGTCCAAGGCTTACTAAGATGATCTCGCTTATACGAGATGTTGAAATTATTAATACTGATTCTGAAGTTGAGTCATTGATACTCGAGATGAACCTTATAAAGCAGCTTCATCCAAGGTACAATGTAAATCTAAAGGATGATAGATCTTTCCCTTATATAGTAATAACTAACGAGCCATACCCAAGAGTTTATCCAACCCGTAAAAGAAGAAATGACGGATCAAAATATTTTGGTCCATTCACAGATGTTGGCAATATGAAATATTCTCTCAAAATGCTCCGCGATCTTTTTATGATAAGAACATGCAGCCTTAACATTACACAGGAAGCAATTGAGAAAAAGAAGTTCAAAGTGTGCCTGGAATATCATATTCATAAGTGTGAGGGACCATGTGAAGGACTGGTATCACAAGCAAAGTACAATGAAATGACAGGTGAAATTGAAAAAGTGCTTCACGGTAAAACAGCATCGCTGATAAAAGAGCTTGATCTTAAGATGAAAGATGCCGCTATGAATGAAAAGTTTGAAGAAGCTGTGCTTATAAGAAATAGGATTGAGTCGCTAACAGTCTATACCGAAAGGCAAAAAATTGTTTCCGAAGATTTTCTTGATAAAGATATAATTAATTATGTAAAAGAAGAAGATGATGCCTGTGCAATGATACTTAATATAAGAGATGGCAAGGTGATTGGTAAAAGACATTATTATTTGGATACTGTTGAAGATAAAGAGCCGGGAGAAATACTTGAAAATGTGATATTCAGGTATTACTCTGAAAATACATTTATCCCTGATGAAATTCACCTGCCCGAAGAAGCTGATAATGGAGAAAACAATATTGAAACATTTGGCGAGTGGTTCATTAAAAATTTCAATAAAAAGGTTGACTTTAAAATACCTAAACGGGGTGAAAAAGTTCAGTTGCTTGCAATGGTTAAAACCAATGCAAGATACATGCTTGATGAATTAAAGCTCCAAAGGCTAAAGCGCGAATTTATTCCAAACTCGGTAACATCACTAAAGCGTGACCTTAGATTGACAAAGCTTCCACGCAGGATTGAATGCTATGATATATCTAACATTCAGGGTACCGATACAGTAGCATCAATGGTAGTATTTATTGATGGCAGGCCGAAGAAAAGTGATTACAGGAAATTCAAGATACTATCAGCTTTAAACGAAGTTGGCAAACCTGATGATTTCGCATCAATGCGTGAAGTGATATTCCGCAGATTCAGGAAGCTGGCTGAGAAGAAGAATTTAACCACAATTCCCCTCCTCTGCTCACAGGAGAAGGGGACAGGAGGTGAGGTGATACCCGATCCCAGCTTCGATACAATGCCGGACCTTATTGTTATTGATGGCGGCAAAGGGCAGCTTTCAAGCGCAGTAAAAGTAATGAATGATATCGGACTGGGAGAACAGAATATAATAGGTTTAGCCAAAAGGCTGGAAGAAGTATTTTTGCCCGGAGCAAGTGATGCGCAGTCAATACCAAAAACATCAAGCGGGCTAAAATTACTGCAGAGAGTAAGAGATGAAGCTCACCGTTTTGCGATAACTTTCCACCGCTCACTGCGTGATAAGCGTACATTAAAAAGCGAGATGGAAGATATTAAGGGAATCGGTAAAGCAACAGCACAGAAATTGCTAAAGGAATTCGGTTCGGTTGAAAGCATTAAAGAAATGGTTAAGAATAATTATGAGGAGTTTGAAAAGCGCGGCGGGAAAAAAGCGGCGGAGAGATTAAAGGAATGGGTAAAAAATTAACCGGAAATACTCTCAAATGTTGATTTTACTTTAAAGTATTTTGCTCTCTTTGTTTTCTTAGTTTCTGTTTTAATAAAATCTTTTTCAACAAATTCAATATTAGAGCCGTCTTTTACTGAATCAAGTAATTTCGGATTATTTACAATTTCTCTTAAAAAGTCAAAGCTTAAACCGATATTTCTATTTGTTTTTTCGTTTTTAGTCATTTAATTTATCTAAGTAATTACTTCTATATTTTTGCCAATTATCTTTTAAGTCTTGTTCAGCATATCCCAGAGCAACATCTAATTGATCGATTGATATTGTACTTTTATCCTGGGTACCATCAGGGTTCATGCTATCTCTATGGAAAAATCCATGCGCACAATCATAGCGAGCTATTGCGACCCATTTATCATTAATAAATGTTTCATATTGAATCACAATATCTATGACTTTTCCCTTCAAAGTTGTTACTTTAAATCTAAGCCTTTCAAAACTTTCTTCATCAAGATATTTAAAGAATTTCTTTTCAGCCAATTTATAGTTTTTTTAATCTTTCTCAAGAATTCTTTTCTTACGAGATATTTTTTTTTTAGAGTTAAGTTTTTTACTTAAACTTATTTTATTTATATTTGCAGTCAAAGAGTTGATTTCTTTGAGTGTTCGCTCATATTCCTTAATTCCTATAACCGCTAATTTCGCATATCCATTTTGAGTAATAATATAAGTTTGACCATTCCTAAAGACATCCTCAGTTATTTTTGAAGCATTAGTCTTTAAGTAGCTTATTGGAATAATGTGTTCACTATACTTCATTTATTGTGATTATTTAGACCAAATATAGTCTTAATTTAGGTCTGAATCAATTCCACAAAATATTCATAATCTTTACAATATTTAATTAAACATACATTATTCCCTTGAAAAATGTTAAAATCTTTGCTAAAATTACACATAAGGAGAAGTTCAGATTCAAAAAATCTTATTTACAGCGTTTCAATATTTTTTTGTTAAACTAAACTACTAACACTATGGATAACAAAATGATTGAGATCACTCTGAAAGATTTTACCGGTGTAAATGACCTTGAGAGCTCCAAATACTTACTGTTGAGTAAATTCAAGCTCTGCCAGAAGGAACTAAATGAATCCAGGCTTTACCCTACATACCAGATGCTAATAAATATATATGACCAGCTTGTTAATATTATGAAAGGGCATAACAGGATATTCAACAAAGAATATACCGATGCCATTACCGAGCAGGAATCGGAAGAAAAGCACATGCTGATTAACAACGAGCTTGAAAGAAGCTTTGAGCTAATGCACTGGGCTTTTGCCCATCTGAACCGCGTGCTGGAAAACGGCAGGGCAATTTATGATTTTGTTGACGAGAATATTACAATAGAGCCAATTGGCTTAAATAGCAAATATAACATGGATGGCTATTTCATCCTTCCTGATAACAGGGAAAGATTACTTAGGATAATTAAGTATAGCAGGAATCTATATAAAGTTTTAAAAACAAAAGAAGTGGCAAACCGAGAAATGAGCATTATCACTATACCGAATGAGATTTTAAGGAACAGACTGATTGCAGATGATATCCTGAATCAGATTATTTATATGATGGATACAGAGCTGAACTTTTCATACAGCCAGACTATATTACCTGTTGCGAAAAGGAAGTTTCTGGGGTATTTGGAAGGAAATTAAGCTTATTGTGCCATTTTGTCAGCTTTCTTCTTAGTTAATTTATATTTATCCCGTATAACTTTTAAATCCTTTTGTTCAGACTTGGGATATTTATTGTATTTTTTTGATAATTCATCCCTGATGTCTCTCATCATTTTAACGGTATCAAATTTTTTATTTTTCATATATTATTTCTCTTGGTGTTCTAATCTCTAATAGTGAATAACCATACTTTATATTTATAGAATTTTATAGTCTTATTCTATTATAATTCACAATATGTTTAAAATTCCAGCTT
>JAYTUN010000018.1:0-11402 GCA_043744495.1 Ignavibacteria bacterium | reverse complement strand
CTATGCATAGAAGTCGTGATTTCACGAATTTATTAGTGACAATTCCTTCCTTCGCTTCGCTCTTTAAGGCAGGCGTGTAATTAGTGTCGTGTACTTAGTTTAGAATCAGAGCCCTCCCATCGCACCATTGGTGCGATTACCCTCCCCAAAGGGGAGGAGTGTAGATGAACCTGTTCAAGTCATCGGATGAGTGACAATCTAAAAAATAAATGTTTGCTTTACTCTTTCGGACTTTTTAAGATAAATAATTATTGCAGATGCCAGTACAACGCTGAAAGCAAGCTTCTGCCACATTAGGGTTTGGTCATTTGAAAGATGTCCGAATAGAATAAACGAAATAACTTCAATAATGACCTCAGATGTAAGATATATGATCATTATAAGGGGGAAGTTACGGTTACGTTTGTAAAAGAAATAGAAAACTACAAAAGCAAGAAATGCGAATACAAGACTTGCCGCTAATTCATAATATATAAAAGCGTTAAGCATAGCGGCATCGGTTAAAGCTTTTTCTTTTATCAATACATCTTTTTCTCCGAACAGCTTATAATATAACTGAAGGTTGCCAATCCAGCTTATCGCATTAAGTATAATAAATACCTGAACCGGTATAAGCCATCCGTTGAGCTGCCTTGTATTGAGTTCTTTCTTTTCCATTTACAAAGATAAATATTTTTGCCGAATAAAAAAGGCATCTTATAAAAAGATGGAATTTACTTACTGATCCTGTGAGGTCCTTGACCTGACAGAAGATTTTATACACATTTCTTGATTATGTGTCAGATCTGAGGATCTGACACGAGCGAAATTCTATAAAAATAAAAAAGGCATCTTATATTAAGATGCCTTCAAATCATATTTATGGATTACATTGACTGTGTCAATCCATGCATCAACATAGTTGATGCACTCCAAAAAAACCTATTTCATCAAAATTCCTGCTGAAGCGGGATTTTTGATTAAGTAACTTCGTTACTTAATCATCAACATTTTCTTTGTCTGAACGAATTCACCTGATATAAGCTTACAATAATATGTTCCACTTGAAAGATCGGATGCGTTGAAGTTTATCCTGTAATTACCTGCTTTGAGTTCATTATTTATCAATGAATTTACTTCCCTGCCTAATGCATCATAAATTACCAGATTTACATACCCGGTTTTAGGAATTGAAAATTCAATTTGTGTATTAGGATTGAATGGATTTGGATAATTCTGCTTCAACTCAAACTTATCGGGAATAGTATTTGATATAGGTTCAATGCCAACAAGTAATGTACCTTTTGATATACCACCATCTGACCTTACACCAAAGTATGTTAAATTATCAGCCCTGTTCTTGGCAATATGTCTAAAGATACCTGTACCCGGAGCTGTATAGATTGTAGTCCAGCTCGCACCATTATTTGAACTTAAATAAATTGCAGTTGCCTGCCTTGTTACTATCCACTGAGTGCCAAATCCGGTAATACCGCTAAGATTTGCATTTCCGGGTAATGCTGCAGGCGGGCTTATCCAGTTATTACCCGCATTGGTTGTTATTAATAAAGCTGTACCTCCTGTGAAGCCTATCAAAGGATTGTTGAACCAGATCGCATAAGAATTAAGCTGTCCGGTTGTTGGCTGAGTTATCCAGTTCACTAAAGTTAGACTTTTATATACTCTGGTATTGTTTGTACCAAACCAAACACCTGAGCTAGCATCGAAGAAAAATGAATTATTCCATCCGGCTTCACTTCCGGCTGCTGGCAGATAAAAACTGGCTGAATCCCATGTTAAGCCGCCTGTAGTTGTGCCCCATAATGACCACCTGCCTCCAACAGGATCACCCATCATAAAGCCTGCAAATGAATTACCCATCTGAACAGAATTAATGAAACCACCGGTTTCGGTGAATACCTGTACCCAGTTTGCTCCCCCATTTGAAGTGCGAAATAAAAATGACGAAGTTCCTGATCCTGCAACAAGTGCAGTAACAGAATCAATTGCAAAAATGCTGTGAAGATCGAGTGTACCCGGAATTGGAGCTGAGTTTACGCTAACCCAAGTTACACCTCCGTTTGTAGTACGAAGAACTCTGCCGGCATAACCGCAAGCCCAAACATGATTGGCATTAACAGCCGATACTGATGTAAGCTGTGTGGTAACATTGCTTGTTTGCTCAGTCCAAAATATTTGTTGCGAATTAACATTAATGATGCTTACAAAAAATAAAGTAAAAAGTATAATTTTGAGTTTCATTCTATCCCTCCTGATGTTTAAATATTTGTTAATAACTATAAAATTAAAAACAATATATTTTCATAAATATGGTTTAGCAATACAGTAAAAAGGGGATAAGAGGTTTTGGAAGATTTTATTTAATATTTAAAACTACCTAGCGCTACTCAGCAAGGAAAATCTATAAAGATGATTAAGCGAGTCTTCTAATATTTAATATTAAATTTAAATTTTATAACATACTCTTTATGTGCGCTGCCTATGGCAAAGTAATCAAATTCAAAACTTATGTTATAAACATTCAATCCCTACAGGATTGAGTTTATTATTTTTTGTCATAAGAAAGACGACTTGCTCCGCCAAGCCGAAGGCATGATCAGGTCGTTTCGACAAATCATTTAATTGATATACCCTGTCTGCCTTCATCTTCCCCTCCTCTCAAGAATTGCAAAAGCAATAAAATGCAGGGGATATAGTGAGAATACCCCCTACTCAAAACAAAAAGCCCCGCAAGTTTGCACTTACAAGGCTTTAATATATCAGTAACATTGAATCTTCTTATTGTCCTTCTTTTTTCGGCTCTTTTCTTATTTCTTTTGAAGGAGCGATCTTTTCGATATTTACTTCGTTGTTCCCGTTGTTTTCAGTATCATTGCTTCTTTTGTAGTTCCTGTACTCAACATTGCTTTTGTTTGTTTTGGGAGCGTAGTATTTTCTCTTGCTGCTTTTTTTCTTTTTGGATGAATATTTCTTCTTTTTGAGATTTTTCTTCTTGCCGGTATATTTCTTTTTACCTGTAATTTTTTTCTTACCGGTATATTTCTTTTTACCGCTGAATTTCTTCTTTGAGCCCTTCTTTTTCTTTAAAGATTTCTTGATTTTTTTGGAAGATTTCTTCTTGGAAAATTTCTTCTTGGGCTTTTTCTTTGTTAATTCGGTATTACCGGTTTGCTTGCTTTCAGCAGAAAATCCAATAACAGGCAGGCTGGCTATACCAAAGGTTAGAATCATAGCCCATACGAGAAATGTTCGTTTGGTCATTTAATACCCCCCTTTCGAGTAGTTTAATTAGTAAATCAGTTACAAATATACTCATTAATAAGTTATTAACAAACCGTTTTTTTCATCTTTTTTAGTTAACAATTTATAGGTATTTTGCGTAAATGAGTTTAAAATCACAAAAAACAGTACTTGTTGCAATGAGCGGAGGGGTAGATTCATCCGTTGCAGCGTATTTATTGAAAAATGAAGGATATAATTTAATAGGTGTAACGATGAAAACCTGGGGCTATGACGATATCCCAGAAAAAGATTCCGGTTGCTGTTCACTTGAGACTATATATAGTGCAAGAAATGTTGCAAATCAGCTTGGATTTAATCACTATACAATGGATTTTACCGATAAATTTAACGAAGTAGTAATAAGTAATTTTATTGACGAGTACTTAAAAGGTCATACACCCAATCCATGTGTGTTATGCAATAAGGCAATAAAATGGGGAGCCTTACTTGAAAAAGCCGAAGAGCTTGGCGCTGATTATATAGCAACCGGACATTATGCAAAAGTAAATTTCAGTAATGATCTGAACAGGTATTTTCTAAGCAAATCAAATGACCTGACCAAAGACCAGTCATACGCTCTATGGATGGTTTCACAATACGCCCTTGGCAAAGCATTATTTCCTTTGGGAGATTTCAAAAAAACAAAGATACGCGAAATAGCCAAAGAGTTTGGACTCAAATCTGCCGATATTCCGGATTCACAGGAAATATGCTTTGTGCCAAATGATGATTATAGGCAGCTTATACAAATTAGAATGCCCGAGCTAAAAAGTGCATTAGCAGGCGGCGATATTATATATCACGATAAGAATATTGGTAAGCACAAAGGATATATAAATTATACTATCGGACAAAGAAGAGGACTCGGGCTTTCATTAGGTAAGCCTGTATATGTTTCAAAAATTGATGCTGAAAATAATGTAATTTATGTTGATGATGAAAAAGGGATTTATAATTCAGAATTTATTTGCAATGAAATAAATATGCAGAGAATCGATTCATTAATCGCACCGCAAAAAGCAATTGTAAAGATAAGGTATAAAGATGTTGGTTCACCTGCTATTATAGAACAAATAAGTGATGATGAGATAAAAGTAATTTTCGATGAGCCAAAGAAGGCAATAACACCTGGTCAATCAGCGGTATTTTATGATGGTGATGATGTTATTGGAGGCGGGATAATACAGACAATTAGGAATTAATCCCAAAGGGATTTCAACTGATCTACGATCAGTTTCAACAATTAGCAATAAAAATCAATAATGGATCTATTTAAAAGATTAGAAGTTCAGGCGAAGAAACGATTGCGGACAATTATTCTGCCCGAATCATATGACCCGAGAGTGATCCAGGCAGCAAAGATAATTCTGAAAAAAGGGTTTGCTAAATTAATTCTTATTGATAATGGCTCAACAATAAAATTACCTGAACACAAAAACCTGGAAATTATTGACATAGGATTTTCTAAGCAGTTTGTAAATGAATATACAAAGCTAAGGCAAAAAAAGGATCCGCAATTCACTCCTCAGCAATCCGCAATCAAATTAACTGATCCCCTCCTATTTGCTTGTATGCTTCTTAAGAATGGATATGGCGATGCAGTAGTTGCAGGAAGTGTTTATTCAACCGGAAATGTTTTAAGAAATGCAATCGGGACAGTCGGATTAAAAAAAGGGAATAAGACTGTCTCATCATTTTTTCTTTTCAACTTTCCCAAAGCTCACACACTAAATAGCCGAATAATGGCATATGCGGATTGCGGAGTGATACCTGAGCCAACTACAGAGCAGCTATCGGATATTGCTATACAAACATCTCAGAACTTTAAAAAATTAACAGGGATTGATCCGAAAACCGCTTTTTTAAGCTTTTCAACTAAAGGCAGCTCTGTACACTGCGCAACTGAAAAAGTAATTGCAGCATTTAAACTGACAAAGAAGAGAATGCCCGGCTTGGTCTGCGACGGAGAGCATCAATTTGATACGGCATTTGTTCCTGAGGTTGCCCGAAGAAAAGATCCAAACGGAATAATTAAGGGTAGCGCTAATGTATTTATATTTCCTGACCTTAATTCGGGTAACATTGCTTATAAGATAACAGAAAGAATTGGCGGAGCTGCTGCAACAGGTCCAATAATACAGGGACTTGCCAAGCCTTTAATGGACCTATCCAGAGGATGCCATACCGGTGATATAGTGAACATGTCCATAATTGCTTCACTGTTTTAAATGAATTTTTTATTCTAAATTTGTATAGTAGCTTAAATTTAATCACAGAGATGAATATAATAAAAGCATCGCAAAATGAACTGGAACAGGCTGCAAGATTGTTTGATGACTACAGGGTGTTTTATGACCAGGAGCCTGATATTGATGGAGCTATGAATTTTTTACATGCAAGATTGATTAATAATGAGTCAGTTATTTTTATAGCTTTAGATGACAATAATGAGGGTATGGGATTTGTTCAACTCTACCCTTCATTCACATCCATTGGTATGAAAAAGCTGTGGATATTAAACGATTTATATGTAGATATACTTCATAGGAATAATGGTATTGGAGAGCAACTGATAGAAAAAAGCAAGGAGTTTGCTTATCAAACAGGAGCAGCGGGACTCGTACTTGAAACACAGAACGAGAATTATCCTGCCAAAAAACTTTATTTTAAAACCGGCTTCCTGATGGATGACATGCATTCATATTTATTCTGGAAAAAAAGTTAAAAGTCCCGCCTGAAAACTGCGGGACCATTTATTATGAGGATGAATATTTTTGAAGCTATTTTACAAGAAGCATTGATTTTGTTTGAGTAAATCCTTCGGCTTCTAATTTGCAGAAATAAGCGCCGCTTGAAAGTTTCCCTGCATTGAAACTGAACTTATAGTTTCCTGCACTTAACTCTTTATTCAGCAACTCTTCAACTAACCTGCCAGCAGCATCGTAAACCGTAAGCTTTACTACTCCCGTTTTTGATATACTGAACTCAATATTAGTGTTTGGATTAAATGGATTAGGATAATTCTGTTTTAAACTAAAGTTATCGGGTATTTCATTTTGGAACTGATGTACACCAACAAGAGGTGAATATTTTACCACTGCATAGTCGAGCGCGCTGCTACCTGCTGCATATACATTGCCTGAATTATCAGCGTAAATACTTACTGCTCTATCACTGCTGCCTGGAGAACCACTGTTTGTATATTTGATTTCCCATTGCTGCACACCGGAAGAATTATACTTTATTGTTTGATAATCATCTGCAGTTGCAGGATTAGTTGAATATCCTGTTACATAAACATTTGATGCAGTATCAACCGTAATTGCTTTACCTTCATCATTCATGTTTGAGCTTCCGTTGAATCTCTGCGCCCACTGCTGCACACCAAGTGAATTATATTTCACCGTTGCAATATCAAACACTGTAGATGAACCTCCATCGCTTTTGCCTGTCACATAAACATTCCCTGTACCGTCAATTGCAAGAGAAAGCGCTTGATCAATATCATTATCCGGTCCGTTATAAAAAGATTTCCACTGAACAACACCTGCGCTGTTGAGTTTCAATGTAACGTAGTTTTCACCCTGTGTAGTATTTGTTTCGTATCCTGCTGCATAAATATTCCCTGTAACATCCAATACAAGCATTAATAATTCATCACTTCCTGCGTTTGCGCTGCGGTAAACCCATTGAAAGAGTCCGGCAGAATTCAGTTTGATAAGTACTTCATCAAACCCTGTTCCGGCTGAACCTGAACCGCCCCAGCTTATACCGCAAACAAATACATTACCTGTAGGATCAACTGAAATAGAGTTTCCCCTATCAAGACCTCCTGATGGACCGTTATAGCGAAAAGACCAAAGCTGCGAACCTGCCGAATTATATTTAATAACAATAAGGTCATCAAATATTCCGTTCGGTCCAACAGTTCCGAAACTTGATCCTGTAACATAAACATTTCCGCCTGTATCAACAAAGATCGCCAGAGCTTCATCGTGATTACTTCCGGTTCCGTTATATTTTTTTACCCAAAGTGTATCGCCTGAAGAATTATATTTTATTGTTATGATATCATTATTACTTCCGGTATTGATCCATGTTCTGCCGGTAACATATACATTTCCTGAAACATCTGAAGTAATTGCAAATCCGTGGTCTTCTCCGAAACCAGGTCCAACAAACCTTTTTGACCACAAAAGAGCGCCACTTGAATTATATTTATTGGTGGCAATATCTTCAGTGAAAGCACCTGCTGAACGGCTGGAGCCTGTAACATATACATTGCCAAGGTTATCAACCTTCATCGCTTTGCACAGATCGGTTGAACCAAAATTGTATCTTGCTGCCCACTGTTCTGATACCTGGGAAATACTGAACTGAATAAAAGTGAATACTGATAAGATTATTGTTAATGTTTTCATTTTAATATCCTCCTTATTGGATATTGTTTTTGATTTACGCAGAACATCCTTTGGATAATTTCTGCATTTGATACAAAGTTAAATTTTAACCTTCCAGAAACCTTATCACAATCCTTAACACAATCTTTATCAAAATCTTTATCGGCAGATACCTTTCCAATATGTTGAAAATCTGCAATTTTTAAGGTATTTTTAGCACAATAACTATGGATTATAAAGACTACTATAAAATATTAGGTGTATCTAAGAGTGCATCACAGGATGAAATAAAGAAAGCTTTCAGGAAGCTCGCGATGAAGTATCACCCCGATAAAAACGCAGGTGATAAAACTGCAGAAGCTAAATTTAAAGAGATAAATGAAGCCAATGAAGTAATAAGCAATCCTGAAAAGCGCAGGAAATATGATGAGCTGGGCTCCAACTGGAAGAATTACCAGCAGGGTTCTGGCGGACAGGGCGGGTTTGACTGGGGTAGATACCAGCAGCAATACGGAAGTGCAGGTTCAGGGGGAGGTGGAACGCAGTACAGCGATTTTGGTGATTTTGGAAGTGGCGGCGGTGGATTTTCTGATTTCTTTGAGGCATTTTTTGGCGGCAGCGGTTTCAGCGGCGCTAAGCAAAAATCCGGCGGCAGAAGGCAGGCATTAAGAGGCGAAGATATGCATGCTGAACTTCCCATAACGCTTGAGGAAGCATATAACGGTGCAGAGAAAATATTTGAGATCAACTCTCAGACAATTAAGCTGAAGCCTAAAAAAGGCGTAGCAGACGGACAAAAGCTAAAGCTTGCAGGTAAAGGCTATGCGGGTCACAATAACGGTGCAAACGGCGACCTGCTTATTACAATAAAAGTTGAAAAACATCCGTTGTATAACAGGATAGATGACGACTTATACATGGATCTGCCAGTTGATGTTTACACTGCTGTATTAGGTGGAAAGATTGATGTTGAAACTTTGAAAGGTAAGATAAAAATTACAATTCCGCCTGAAACATCAAACGGAAAAACTTTAAGACTTGGCGGACTAGGAATGCCGAAATATGGAAAAGATTCGCAACATGGTGATCTGTTTGTAAAGATAGACCTACAGACTCCGAAAAATTTAACTGATGAGGAAAAGAAGTTGTATATGCAATTGGGGGAGTTGAATAAGAAGTAGCTATTGATAATTTTTAAAATCACAAGAAACCCCCGTCCCAGATAAATGTAAATGAAAAATATAGAATAAACCAGATACATAAGGAAATTAAATATAATTATCCCCCCTTTAAAAACAAAGGGGGGACTTTTTTTTATCAACATGATAGAATTCTTATAAAGGGGGAAATGCAAATTAAATGAAGTAATAATAAAGATTCCTGCCTTCGCTTCGCTCAGGATATACTACTTTACCACAAGCATTTTTTTGACCTGTGAAAAGTTTGGAGTTGTTATCCTGTAGAAATATATTCCGCTTGCAAGTGATGATGCATCAAACTCACTAGTATAATAACCTGCGGGTTTGAATTCATTCACGACCTGCTTAACTTCCCTGCCGGTAATATCATAAACTATAATTGCAACATTTCCGTCTGTAGAAACCGAATAATCTATACTGGTCTTAGGGTTAAACGGGTTCGGATAATTCTGTGTTATCTCCGTTTGTTTCGGTATTCCAATTAACACATCAGTTGGCAGGTTAAATCTTTCAAAGTTACCGTTAAAATCAATTTGTTTAAGACGGTATTTGTAATTGCCGGATATTAGTTTTTTATCGGAATAAGTATAATGCTTTTCTTCGTTAGTAGTGCCATTACCATTAACAAAAGCAGTTTTGATCCAGTTAAGTGTTCCATCTTTATTTATTAGAGCACGCTCGATATCAAAGCCTGAATTATTGATTTCACCGGATGTACCCCAGCTTAATGTAACATCATTTTTTACGATTGATGAATTGAAATAAGATAATGTTACCGGAAGCGCTTCTGAATTGCCAACAGCGAAAGGTGAAAAAGCACTGAAACCACTTGCTGTTGCTGTAAATACATTAGTTGATGGATTTCCCCATGTTGCTGATGTCTCGGTCCAAACAAATCCGTTATGTCTTCCAACGGCGGTTGCCCCTGTAGAATTAATAAACGATGCAGCCCATTCGCCTGTATTATATTGAAATGTAAGAGTTGCATTACTGCCACCGGATATTGCTTCTGTGATAGTCCACATTCTATTTACAACCTTTGTAGGGTCAACTGGAGCAGGTGAAATTGTGTTTTGCACCTTAACTGAAAAGTTATCAGGCGTGCCTGCATTATTTATTGTTACAGGATTATATGAAGATGCCAGCCCAACAGGAAATGATACATTTGCAGCACCAACACTGTTTCTGGTTAAAATACCTGTCCCATCAGTAATAAAATAATTTGTTGATGAGGCTCCTGTAACAGAAGAGCCGGTACCAAGTATGATATTGTTATTGCCCAGCGAGATAGTTCCATTTGAAAGAATAAACTGGCTGTTAATGGTTAAATTCCTTATAGCTGCATTATCAAACTGTAATATTCCTTTTTCGTTTACAGCATTGCATACTGCATTGGCAGTAACTGTAACAATATTAGCTGAAGATATGAATAGTTTTTGAGTATTTGAAGGAGTTGTATTATCTGACCAGGTTGAAGATGCGTTCAAGTTACCGCTTGTTATAGATGTCAGCCAGCTGCTTACAATATAATTATTGCCGGCTGATGTTTGAGCATCAGTAAGATTTACTGCTATTGTTTTGTAATTTGACTTTGTTTGTGAAGTTCCGCCGGAGCCGGTAATTACATCTATAGAATACCTGCCTGCAGGCGGGGTAAACTCTATGCTGTAATTTGCAGCGGTTTCAAGGTAACCAAATGTGTAATTACCCGATACATCTGATGTTGTTGCTGCAACAGTTGATGCGCCCTGCTTTAGGGTTATTGTTGCCCCTGAAATTCCTGTTCTATCTCCTGTAGTTGAAACGTCTCCATCTGCATCATCAACAACCTGCCCTGTAATTTTACCATAGGTAAAACTCATTTGTGTGATCCACGTCCCGAAAACGTTTGAAGCTTTTGTCCACTGTCCGGTGTACCATGAATATGAAATGCCATTATTAGATGCAGATTCATCCATATCAATTCCTGTGTAATCACCCCATCTTGATTGCACATTAACAATTGTCCCTGCTTTTGCCAGAACACTAGACTGAATAGTGGCATCGTTTCTTCTTTTACCAGTGATATATGAAGAGGGGAATTCAGTTGTGCTTGACCTGCCGAAACCCATAAACATTGTGCCAACTGAATCTACACAAACCATAGGATAGTAATAAAATACATCTGCTGCCCCATAAGTTTCATCAGTTAATGCAGTTGTACTTAACGGGCTTACCTGAATACGAACATATTTTACAACTGTTTCAGATGCTCCCCCGCCTATATTTACACCACCGTGTATTGCAATATATAGGATACCATTTCTGACAAAAAAATCTGATGTTCTTGAATCACCTGTATTCACAGATACAATTGCACTTCCTCCCGGTGCATCTGGCGGGATCGAAAAAGAGCTAACAGGAATCAGGCTTTCACCCGATAGAACCGGAGAAGATGGCGTGCCTGTCAACCTTCTGTAATAAAAGTTTGTGCCTCCTCCATTTGGAGTTGAAAGCAAATGTATTGTATCTGAAACGGAAA
>JAYTUN010000017.1:0-11574 GCA_043744495.1 Ignavibacteria bacterium | reverse complement strand
TATTTTAACCCGTCGCCTAAATGATCCATGTGTGCGCCTATTAGGATATATTCATTTTTAAGAACAGGGTCTTTGCCTTCTACTTTACCAATGATATTATTAGTATAAGCGGTTATGCGCACAAGGTCGGTTTTCATTTCAGCCAATCCCCCGCCAAATTCAAACGAGATTGGAGTTCTTAAGCTGTCAATTGATTTCTGCACTTCCAAGAGCGACAAATTTTTAGTGTTCTTGAAAATATATTCCACATAATCGCGCTTTACATTAACTACAGGAATGCCAAGATTTTCACCAGGACCTGACATTCTTAAAGTAACAAGTTCATCTTCCCCGCTATCGGGTCCTTTAATAATAATTATACCTGATGCACCTTGCTCTTTAGCAGCAGCGCATTTGATGCGAAGTCTTTCAAATTTGCTGAACGGGTTATCATGAGGTGTGTTATAACCGGGTGAATACATCATCATTAAAGCAATTTTTCCTTTTAAATCTATTCCGGCATAATCGTTGTAATTAAGTTCCGGGGCATTTATACCGTAACCAACAAATACAATATTTCCGCTTACTGTGCCATTTGATGATAGATATACAGGTGTGAACTGTTGACCTGCTCTTTTAATAAGCTCGCCATTACCAATTGAAAGTGAATTACCGGGACCCAGCTTAATTTCACTTACATAATCAAAAGGCTGTTTGTAACCGTCTTCACCAGCGGGAGTTATTTTATTCTCTTTAAGTTGATTAATTATATAATCCTGTGTAAGCCTGTCGCCATCGGTTCCGGGAAACCTGCCAGCAAGCTCATCGCTTGATAAGTATTTAATGTGGTCTGATACTTCGCCTGCAGTTATTTTAGGAGTTTTATCAGATGGAGAAATTGCAGCAAATGTGGTTATTAAAACTGCTGATAAGAAAATTTTTAGATAATTTTTCATGGTTTTTATATTTATAATGTCACCCCTAAAGGGGTTTTACAATTCAATTTAATTTTATTACAATAATTTCATCCCTTCGGGATTGGATTTCAATTCAGTGAATATTTTATTCCTATGGAGACGAATGTCCTTAAGGTTAAAATTACTACCCATATACGACCACTTCGTGGTCAGAGAATATTTACACAAAATACGAAACATATAAAATATCTATAATTGAAGTATTAAATGAAACAATTTCGTGTAATTAGAGGTTAATAGATTTTTGAATCCATCTATGCAAAATGTGGGTAGGGTTACCAATTATTTGATATTTGGATTTTTATATTTGACATTTTGCTTCTACTCTACCCAATCGCAAATAAATACATTGGTTTCGCCCTGCTTTGCATTGAAGCGGTTTGAGCAAAATACGAATTTCTTCCCTCCATCATGAAGAGAGAACATCGGGAATCCGTCAAATGTATCGTTATATGTTACTCTTTGATTTCCGGTGCCGTCTATATTTATCAGATACAGATCGAAGTTCCTGCCTTTAGGGTCATCCTGGTTTGAACAGTAAATTATCCTTTTATTATCAGGGAAAAAATACGGACCGAAGTTTGCAACACCATTATTTGTAACCTGCCTAATATTTGAGCCATCAGCATTCATAACGTAGATTTCAAGTTTAGAAGGTCTTATTAAACCATCTGCAAGAAGTTCCTGGTATTCTTTAAGTTTAGCAGGATCATCAAATCTTGAAGCCCTGAAAACTATCATTATCCCGTCATAAGAATAATAAGCGCCTCCATCATAGCCAGGAATATCGGTCAATTGTTTTACATCAGAACCGTCGAGGTTCATAGAATACAGGTCAATATCGCCATTTCTTGTAGAAGTGAAAATTATTCTATCACCCTTCGGTGAAATTGTTGCCTCAGCATCGTAAGCATTAACATCGGTAAGTTTTACTGGATTTGAACCATCAACATTTGCCTTATAGATATCATAATCAGCATAAAGAGCCCAAACATAACCTTTGGAATGATCTGGCTTCTGGGGACAGTTGTCACTTCCCATGTGAGTTGATGCGTATAATATGCTTTTGCCATCGGGGTAGAAATAAGAACATGTCGTTCTTCCTTTACCAGTGCTAACAAGATGTTTACCGGAGCCATCAGTGTTCATAATAAATATCTGGTCGCATTCATATTCACCGGTTGACTGAAAAATTATTTTCGAGCCGTCAAACGAGAAATATGCTTCGGCATTTTCTCCGCCATTGGTAAGCATACGCATATTTTTAAAATGCTTTTCCAGAGGATATATCAGGCTATCACTGTTTTGCACACAGCTTTTTGTAGCCTTTAAATTATCATAAATCAAGAAAAATGATGAGGCTGTTATTAATATAAATAGTAATGTTATTTTTGTTTTCATAATTGCAAATATATTAAAAATTGTAATTACCTTTTATGATAAAAGTCATAAGTTTATAAATACTTTAAATATTAAACGATTGTGTGTGATATTCATTAAAATTAAATCATTCTTCAAATCTTTTGACCTCAAATACACCTTCAATATGACGTATCTTATCAATAAGCTCATTCAAATGGGTGATATTTTTAACCATCAATATTACTGTGCCATCAAACAATGAGCCTTTGGATGCGATACTAACACTCTTAATATTGGTATTACTGTAACCAGAAATTACATTGGTTATTTCATTAAGCATACCAGTCCTGTCTTCACCGCTAATCCTGATACCAACAAAGAACTCATCTTCAACCTGCTCAGGCCACTGAACGTCAATGATACGCTGCGGTTCAGATACGAACAGGTTCAAATAATTTTTACATGATTTCTTATGGATCTTTAAACCTTCAGTCTTTGAAATATAACCAATAATATCTTCACCGGGAATTGGATTGCAGCATTTTGCATAAGAAAACAGCATATCTTTAATATCACCGCCTGCAATAATTTTATTTTTTGTAGAGCGGGCAGTTTTAATGTACGTTTCAAAAAGGGAATGTTCGTTTTCCTTAACTTTTGCAATCAGGTTCTTTTCAATTGGTTTTACCCAGGGTGAAACAATTTCACCGTTAATAAGCTTGTTGCGGTCCTTAACCAATTCATACAAATCATCAGTTGATAAGCGTCTCTCAGCAAGACTTAAATATATATGCTGGATACTTTCAAACTTCAGCCTTACAAGCAGTTTTATCATTTCATCTTCAGAAAGTGTGAGTTTCATTTTCTTGAGCTTCTTTAACCACTGCTCTCTGCCCTCATCAATTTTTAGCCTGCGCTCAGAATTGAAATACTTATGAATATCGGATTTTGCTTTATGGGTTACAACAAATTTTTCCCAGTCCTGATGTGGCTTTTTAATTTTCGAAGTGATAACTTCCACCTGGTCGCCGCTTTTTAGCTTTGAATCAAGCGGAACAATTTTTCCATTAACTTTTGCTCCAATGCATTTATAACCAACTTCGCTGTGAATATCAAAGGCAAAATCAATTGGGGTTGAATTTACTGGAAGTCTTTTAAGATCACCTTTGGGAGTGAACACATAAATTTCATCCTGGTAAAGGTTAAGCTTTAATCCTTCTATTATCTGTTTTGGGGTTGAATCTTTTGAAGTACTCTCAAACAAGTCCCTTATCCAGCTTATCCAGTCTTCCATCTGGTTATCATTTGTGATAATATTTTCTTTGTATTTCCAGTGAGCGGCTATACCTTTTTCGGCAACTTCGTGCATATCGCGTGTTCGTATCTGCACTTCTACCATTTTACCTTCTGGTCCAATAAGAGTAGTATGAATTGACTGGTAACCGTTCTTTTTAGGAATTCCAATATAATCCTTAAACCTTTCCGGAACAGGTAAATAAATTTTCGAAGCTATGCCATAAGCTGTAAAACAATCATTTCTATCTTTTGTATCAAAAATTATACGCACAGCAAAGAGATCGTATATCTCTTCGAATGTTTTACCGCGCGATATCATTTTTTTTGCAATGCTGTAAAGATGTTTTGCACGCCCTGAAATTTCGTATTTAAAACCTTCCTTATCAAGCTCCTCTTTTATAGGCTGGATGAATTTATTAACATAACCCTCACGCTCTCGCTTTTTGGCAAAAACTTTCTTGGAAATTTCTTTGTAGGACTGCTTGTCAAGATACTTGAAAGACATATCTTCAAATTCGGTTTTCACACGTGAGAGTCCCAGCCTGTTAGCAAGCGGCGCATAAATATCCATTGTTTCGCGCGCCATTCTAACCTGCCGCTCAGGATTAAGGTATTCAAGGGTCTTCAAATTATGCAGCCTGTCGGCAAACTTTACAAGTATAACACGAATATCGTTTGACATAGAAAGCAGCATCTTCCGGTAATTTTCAACTTGTTTGGTTTCATAGTTCTCGAATATTCCATCAATCTTAGTGGCGCCCTCAACAATATCTGCAATTGTTTCGCCAAATTCAGCTTTAACATCATCATAAGTGAACTTAGTATCTTCAATTACATCATGCAATAAGGCGCTTGCTACGGTAATATCATCAAGGGGAATTTCTTTAACAACAATTGAGGCAACTTCGTATGGATGTATGATAAAAGGCTCACCTGATGCACGTTTATCCAAACGGTGCGCATTGAGGCTGAATTTATAAGCATCTGTTATGAGCTTTTCGTTAAATTCACCCAGATTCTTCCTGCATAATGCAAGCAGGTCATCTAGTTTCTTTTTATATAATGTACTTAACAAATTAATTAAGAATTAATAATTAGGAATTAGGAATATAAAAACCATTATTTAGAGGAATTTTTAGATTTCATGGTTTTTATTATTGAACCTAATATTTTACAGAGCTAGTCAACATCATTAACGAATGAATGAAAAAACTTTTCATTTATAAAATTACCACTGAACAATAATTTTAACCAATACTTGGTTTCTCTGGCTTCTTTATAAGCAATGGAAAGCTTATTTAGAAAATCTTTTGAAGAAGTACCACCAATTGATTCTTCTACATTTGCTCCTATAGATGTACCACTTCTTAAAACCTGTTTGGATAGAACATATTCCTTTTCTTTAACAGTTAAATGTCTATATAAGTTGACAATTCTTTCGGCAAAGTGAAATGATTTATCCTGAATTACGTTATTTTCTTTCATTTTTATTAATTTAAGTTACTAAATATTATTGAAATACATTATTCGTAATTCCTAATTCGTAATTTTTAATTATTAAAGCGTACCAAATAGTCTATCTCCTGCATCACCAAGTCCGGGAATTATATAGCCTAAATTATTCAGCTTTTTATCAACTGCGCAGGTAAAAATTTTAATCTCTTTGTGATACTTCTGAACTTCCTTTATTCCTTCGGGTGCTGCTACAATGCAGGCAACTACAATTTTCCCGACTCCTGTTTTTTTGGCTTCATCAATTGCAGAGCACATGCTACCGCCTGTTGCCAGCATCGGGTCTAAAATATACACAATTGAATTCTTTTTATCTTTAAGCCTAGGGAATTTAAAATAATAACGTATTGGTTTTAGTGTAACTTCGTTGCGGTAAACTCCTAAATGACTTACACGAGCTTCAGGGAAAATTGAAGCGAAGCCATGCATTAAGCCCAGTCCAGCACGTAAAATAGGCATCAAAACAATTTCATCTTTAATAACCGAACCATTATAAGGCGCAAGCGGAGTTTTAATTTTTTTTGCCTTTAGACTCAGTTCTTTGCCAGCTTCGTATGCAAGCAGCATGGATATTGTATCTACATACTGGCGGAAATCGAAATAAGAAGTATTCTTATCACGAATCTTTGTCATATAGCTTTTTACCAGAGGGTGTGTGAGCTGAACCAGGTTTTTATATCCCATAAAGAAAAATATTATTTAGTTCAGCAATGTTACAGTTAAATTTGTGCTTACGGCTTGTGTTGAATTAGCTGACTCTCCCTGTGCTGAGAGCTTAAGATCAAGTTTCAGGTTTGTTAAAGTTTCCTTTTTTTGAATACATCCGCGGCTTAAGTTAAGTGAAATTTTTCCACTGCCTGATGTTTCAGCGTTTTCTATCTTTATAACCATACCACGCTCTTTTACTTCCTTGTTCTTAAATTCAACAACAAGCGCAGCTTCAACATTAGCTATTTTCTGTCCGTTCTTATCTTCAACTGATTTAAGAGTATATTTTGCATTATTAACTACTTCGAAGAAGAGAACTGTAGTATTGAATGATTTTGTCCAGTTGGAATCAACAGCTACAATCGCTGCCGGACATATCTGGTATTCTTGCTGAAGAATTTCTTTGATTGATTCTTCCCCGAATGACTGTTTGATTTCCTGTTTATCTTTTTCTTTAAGTGTATCGCCTAATGCTTTAAAGAGTACTTCGTAGATTTTTTCCATGCCATAAACATCAGTAATTTCGCCCTGGGCGCTTACCCTTATGTAAAATGGATTATTTATTACAGCATTGTATTGTATGAATGCAGGATTCAGCTTAACGCTATCGTTAACGTTTGAGTTGTACTTTATGTTTTGGTCGCCCATGGAAGAGCTGATAGTAATAGTGTCGAAATTCACTTTAAAGCTGACAATACCAGCTGCATCAACACCGTCAACTTCTTTTGAATAGAAATAATTTATCTCGTTATCCTGTTTTACTTCTTTATTTTCTGTTGCTGGCGATTTTTCCATATTGGAAGTTTTAGCAACCATTTTATAGTTGAACTTATCACCTTTTTTTACAACGTACTTAAGCTGGACCATTTGCCTGCCTGTAACGCTGTCTTTCTTAATCAGATCTGAATTAACGTTATTTTTATCGGTAATGGTTTTATCGTCCTTTTTATCGCCGCAGCCGTAAACATAAATGAATAAAGCAGATAGAATTATGTTCAGGAAAAAATATTTACGCATTAGGAAAGCCTTTCTCTGTTAAAATGAGTTAATCCTTAGGGATTTGACGCTCATATATTATTATAATTTGCAAATATACCCAAAATTTGAGGGAGTTTCAAAGTAAAAGCAAAATAGTGAAAATGGTGAAATAGTGAGGGAATGAACCTAATTGCGAGGCGCTTTTTGCCGAAGCAATCCCATGGAAATAACTAAATGATCAATTAGATTGCTTACATGCATTCGACAGGCTGGCACTAAACTATCAAACGATTACTACTTAGAAGTTTTTTGCAGGGTTAACTGACCTATAGTGATTGAACTATCTTTGATTAAGAGCCATTCTTTATGGCTTTTTGCCTCAGGGCTGGATTTAGTTACATTGAAATACATTTGCAGACTATCCCCTTTTTCCACGATGATCTCGTATGTTCCCTCTTCAGATATTAGAGGATAACCTGACATTTTATAATTCCTGCCATCAAACTCATAATCCAGGTACCATGAATGCATGTCAGTGGAATCACCAATATTTCCGGATGCTTTCCACTTGCCCAGTAATTTCTTCACATTAACATTACTGCAAGAATTCAGAAAAAGTGCAAAAATCAGGCAAAACAGGATATACAGGCGGTATTTAGATTTGGAAGTTTTCATTTACTGTAAGTATAGTTGTTGGTGAACTGAGAAACCAGTCTGGCAAACTTCCTCCACTTCGAGGAGTAAGTCAAGCCTTTCTTCACTCCGTTCAGCAAGGCATAGCACCAACAACTGGGTAAATATACTAAATTTATGAAATATTAGTTATGGAAAACAAAAAAATATTTGATAAAATCTAAGTTGTATTAAAAATGCTCATTCTATGCTGAAATTAGAGGAAATACAAAAATAAGTGATAAAAATCATACTTTCTATTGACCAAGGTCATATTTAAAAATGACCGAAAAACCTAATTTTGTAGCAGAATATGCAGATTTCAGAAGTAGTAAACCTAAAGGAAGGGACTCTCTGCTATCACTGTGGTGATTTGTGTGTGAGTCTGGATATTCAGAGCGGCGACAAGGTATTTTGCTGTACGGGGTGTAAAACTGTATTTGAGATATTACAGGAAAACAACCTTTGCAAGTATTACGATCTTGATAATACGCCCGGAATATCACAAAAGAAGCTTGATAGTGCGATCAGCTCAAGGTACTCTTATCTTGACGATTCTAAAATTATTGCACAATTAACAAGCTATACAGACGGAAATATTTCCGTGTGCAATTTTACTATACCCCAGGTTCACTGTTCATCCTGCATTTGGCTGCTTGAAAAACTTTATAAGCTAAACATCGGTATTCTGCACTCCGAAGTTAACTTCCTTCAAAAAACACTCACGATTAAATTTAAACATGCTGAAATAAGTCTAAGGCAGGTTGTTGAATTACTGGCTGAAGTTGGATATGAGCCGCAGATAAGTTTAGATGATATTGAAAATAAAGTTAAATACCGTTCTAATAAAAGTCTGTATTACAAAATAGGTATTGCAGGATTTTGTTTTGGCAACATTATGCTCTTAAGCTTTCCGGAGTATCTTGCCCCCATTGGCTCACTTGAACATTCATTCAAACAATTTTTTGGATTATTAAACCTGTTACTTGGCGCGCCTGTTCTGTTCTATTCTGCCAGTGATTATTTCAGATCTGCATGGGGCGGAATTAAGCAGCGCAGCATTAACATTGATTTCCCAATAGTACTTGGACTTACCGTATTATTTGTAAGAAGCACTTATGAAATTGTAACAAATACCGGTGTTGGTTTTATTGATTCAATGACAGGACTTATATTTTTCCTTTTGCTTGGTAAAATTTTCCAGAGCAAAACTTACGATGCTCTTAATTTTGAAAGAAATTACAAATCATACTTCCCGGTATCGGTTACAGTAAAGAAATCAGGTAATCAAACAAGCATACCTGTATCAAATCTTAAGAATGGTGACAGAATAGTAATAAGGAACAATGAACTTATTCCCACCGATGCTATATTATTCAATGGATACGCTAATATTGATTACAGCTTCGTAACAGGTGAATCAATTCCCGTTCAAAAAGTTGCGGGAGAAATAATTTATGCAGGCGGCAGGCAGTGCGGAAGCGCAATTGAGCTTGAGGTCATAAGGACAGTATCGCAGAGTTATTTAACGCAACTATGGAATAAGGATACTTTTGCAAAAAAAGATGAAGATAAATTCAATTCAATAGTAAACATTGTAGCCAAGTATTTTACCGTGGCGATATTGTTTATTGCCGCGGCAGCATTCTTATACTGGTATCCAACAAGTTTAAGGACTGCAATAAATGCCTTTACAGCAGTACTTATAATAGCCTGCCCTTGCGGAATAGCGCTTACAAATCCATTTGCTCTGGGTAATGCTTTAAGGATACTTGGAAGAAATAAATTCTACGCTAAGAATTCGTCAGTTGTAGAAAGAATTTCAAAGATCGATACTATAGTATTTGATAAAACGGGAACTATCACACAAACAGGTGATGCAAAAATAACATTTAACGGATGTGTTCTTAATACATATGAGCAGAAGCTTATAAAATCACTCGTACGAAATTCAACGCACCCGTTAAGCAGCAGGATATATGATGCAATTGAAGTTAAAGAGCTGTTTGAAACCAATTCATACATCGAGTCTTCAGGAAAAGGTATTGAAGCAATTATTGATGGCAACAAATTGAGGCTTGGCGCAGCACTATTTGCCGCAGATAATAATAGAATACTTCTTAATACAGAAAAGAAGATATCAAAACCTGATACAAGGATATTCCTTTCGATAAACGGTTCGATAAAAGGATTTTTTGCTGTGAATAATATTTACAGAAATGGACTTGAAAATATTACAGCCTCACTTAAAAATGATTATGATCTTATAGTGCTTTCCGGTGATAACGAAGGTGAAAAGGAAAATATTGAGAAATATTTTGAACATGGAAGCAATATAAGTTTCAATCAAACTCCAAATGATAAGCTTGAATATGTGAAAAACCTTCAGGCAGAGGGTCATAAAGTACTTATGATAGGCGACGGGCTTAACGATGCAGGCGCATTAAAGCAAAGTGATGTTGGAATTGCAATTTCAGAAGACATAACAAATTTCTCACCTTCATGCGATGCAATAATGGATGCTTCAAAGTTCAGCAGTTTGAATAAAATTATACAATTCTCTAAAACTACAAAAAAAATTATTATTATCAGCTTCATAATTTCTGTTATATACAACATTATTGGAGTAACATTGGCGTTTCAATCAGAAATTTCACCACTGCTTGCGGCAATATTAATGCCTGCAAGCTCGATAACCGTAGTTTTATTTACAGTCTTATCAACTAACCTTTTGGCAAAGAAAAGGGGGCTATAATGAGCGTAATAGTATTACTTGTATTTTTCAGTGTCCTTGTTGCAGGGGGATTTTTAATTGCATTCCTTTGGGCAGTAAAGAGCGGTCAATACGAAGACCGTTACACACCATCTGTTAGAATATTATTTGATGATGAACCGGAGAAAAAAGATGAAAAAGTTTGATCCAAGCACAAATATACATGATTATTTAGTATTTGGTGAATTTGGCGATGTGAACCCATCTATAACCGACTCATCAACATTTACTTTCCTTAGTCCAAAGACTATGGAAGAATCATTTCAGCATGAAACCGAAGGCTGTTTCCTTTATTCAAGGCACTGGAACCCGATAAACAAATTCCTATCAAACGCTCTTGCAAGACTTGAAGATGCTGAAGCCGCGCAGGTAACATCTTCGGGTATGGCTGCAATTAGCTCAACTATCTTACAGCTTTGCGGGGCGGGAGATGAGATTATTTCTGAGAGAACAATTTATGGAGGTACATATGCATTCTTTAAAAATTTCCTTCCAAAGTTTGGGATAACTGTAAAGTTTGTTGATATGCAGAAACCTGAAATGGTTGAGCTTACAATTTCAGAAAATACGAAAGTTATATATGCTGAATCTATCAGCAATCCCCTTTTAGAAATTACAGATATACCAAGGATAAGCAAAATTGCAAAAGAGCATGGTATAAAGCTTGTTGTTGATAATACCTTTAGTCCAATGGTAATATCACCACTCAGACTTGGCGCAGATATTGTTGTACACAGCATGACAAAGTACATTAACGGCTCAAGCGATTGCGTTGCAGGTTGTATATGCGCATCACATGATTTCATAAATAGCCTGACTGATGTTAATTCAGGTGCTACTATGCTGCTGGGTCCGGTATTAGACAGCTTAAGAGCTGCGAGCATACTAAAGAACCTGCACACACTCCATATAAGGATGCGCAAGCACAGTGAAAATGCAATGTATCTGGCACAGGAATTTGAAAAGCTAGGATTGAAAGTATTTTACCCGGGATTAAAAAGCAGCAAGTATCATTCGTTAATGGACGAGCTGCGTAATGAAGATTATGGATATACGGGTATGATGGCTTTAGATGTAGGAAGTTATGAAAATGCTGAGACACTACTGGAAAGAATGCAGCAGGAAAAAGTCGGTTACCTTGCAGTAAGCCTAGGATACTTCAAGACGCTCTTCAGCTCACCGGGTCACAGCACATCATCAGAAATTCCGGAAGAAGAACAGCAGGCAATGGGGCTTTCTGAAGGTTTAATCAGATTTTCAATAGGACTTGATGGCGATATTTCAATAGCATTTGAAAGAATAAAAAGCTGTTTAAAA
>JAYTUN010000016.1:0-11684 GCA_043744495.1 Ignavibacteria bacterium | reverse complement strand
AGAAATTAATTAGTCTAAAATTTACCTTAATTTGATATTTTCTTTGTGTAATTAGTGAAATTTGTGTCTCATTTATTGTTAATTGAGTGTCGTGTACTTAGTTCTAAATCACTGTTTTTTTATATCCACAAAATTAACTAAATTTATCTTTTAATATCACATATTAAAAGTATTCTTATCAATTTAACAACACTAACTGATTTACGGTATTGCATACCCAGTAACCATTAGCTAAATTTATCAATCTAATTAACTAAAAACATTACTATGAGTCACGGGGATATACTAATAAAAACAGGAGGATTTATGTTTACCTATAGTAGGTTGACGCTAAGTATCATATTTCTTATTGTGCTTATAAATTTTTCACATTCTCAACCGCTTAATGGCACTTATAATGTAGGTGCTGGTCAAACTTATACTTCATTAACCGGTTCAGGTTCTGCAGGCTTTTTTATCGCAGTAAACAGCAACGGATTAAATGGAAACGTTACAGTAAATATCACATCAGATATTGCTGAATCAGGAAATATTTCATTAAATCAATGGTCAGGAAGTTTCACTATCACAATACTACCATCAAACGGTACTTTGAAAACACTATCGGGCAATGTTGCCTCACCTCTGATTAATATAAATGGAGCAGACAATCTTACAATTGATGGAAGGTTTAATGGTTCCGGAAGATTTCTAAGAATTGTAAACTTTAATACTGGAGGCTCAACAATCAGGTTTATTAATGATGCAACATATAATACTATTACTTATTGTATTGTTGATGGAATGAAAGTTTCACCTTCAAGCGGTATCATCGATTTCAGTACAACACAAGGAACATCTGGGTTTAATGGAAATGATTATAACACTATTTCTTTCTGTTCAATTAAAGATGCTTCCGGCGGCACTTTACAGAATGCTATAGTATCTGACGGAACATCAACTGTAGGAAAGTATAACGATTACATTACAATTTCAAATAATGAAATTATTGATGTTTACAGAGATGCCCAGAGTTGTTCTGCTATTTTGCTTTTAAACGGCAGTACTGATTTTACTATAACCGGTAACAGCATATATCAAACAGTTACAAGAACACCAGCATTAGCTACTGTTTGGAATGTTATATATGTTAATACTTCTATTGCAAATAATATAACCATCAGCAATAATTATCTTGGCGGCAGCGCGGCAAACTGCGGCGGTACTGCATGGCAAGTAACCGGTTCTTCTTCAAATGCAATTTACTTTATTAGATTTAATGCTGCCGGTACAACAACAGCATCCAATGTTAATGGCAATACAGTTGGAAATATAAACTTTACATCCACACCATCTAGCGCGGGTGTAAGTTATTTTGCAGGTATTCTTGTTGAATCTGGTTTGGTTAATGTTGGAACAATTACCGGTAATACTATCGGCAATAACTCAACAACCGGTAATATAACCTTATCTTACAACGGAACCACAGATAATATTATCAACAGGGCTATAGTTCATGCAGGAACAGGGAGTATCAGCAATAATACAATTGGATCAATAAACATTGGAGGAAACAATAATAAAACCTTAAGACTTGAGTGTATTTACTTTACAGGCACACCTTCAGCAAACATTACAATAAGTAATAATACTGTAGGAAGCACAACTGTATCTAACAGTATCCAGCAAACTTCTTCATCATTTGCCTGCCAGCTAACAGGTATTCACAGCCAGGTAAATACAATTCTGGCAACTATTAGTGGAAATACAATTTCTAATCTAAGGACTACAAATACCGCTTCCAGTACCAGAATAAGAGGCTTATACCAGTCAAGAAGCACAACAGCTTCTGTTTCAATAACAAACAATACTATATCAAATTTGTATTCTTCAAGTTCAAGTACAAACAGATTTCCTGATGGCTGCGCTTTGATTGGTTTGTTCACCGGTTCAAGTTCAATAACTCAAACTATTTCAGGTAATACAATTTCAGGGCTTTACTGCACAGATAACTCAGATTCTTATGTTCAGGGATTTGGATTCTACAATAATGATGCAAAAGGCACTTTTGAAAAGAACAGAATTTTCAACCTGAACCACTCTTCAACAAGTGGCTCGGCTAAAATATGGGCTATCAATGCTTTTTGGGGTAGCTGGAATATTTTCAACAACCAGATTTCTATTACAAACGGCGAAATAACAGATAATAATAATTCAGGAGAACCTAATTTCACTTCTGTAGAAAACAATCACAAACAGAGTGCGCAAGTAAGTGAAGAAGTATCAAAAAATTATTTCAAGGACCCTATATTAGTAAAAAGTGATGTTGATAAAAACGGAAATTATGAAACAGACGCCTCAACAAACGGTGTTGAAATAAAAGGCGTTCATGATGAAGCGGAATTTCCAAGTTTATATTATTATAATTCTATTTACATTGGAGGTTCAGCAACCGGTGGTTCAGCAAATTCTTATGCTTATGATAGACCTCTATTGGCATGGGCAACTAATGCTTCTTTAAGAAATAATCTATTCTACAACGCCAGAACAGGAGGTTCAGGAAGTCATTATGCTATTGGTAATGAAATAGGCTATGCTAACTGGACAAACACTTCATCTAACTATAATGTCTTCATTGCACCCAATTTAAGTAAAATTGCTATTTGGGGTACAACAAACCAAACTATTCAGCAATGGAGAGATTCATCACTGGGCGATAAAAATACATGGAGCACAACTACAAGCATTATTTCACCAACAAATCTTTTCAATAATGTAACTACAGGAAATCTTTCTATTAACACCGGTAATTTGGAAGCATGGATCGTTTCAGGTAAGGGTATTGCAATTGCAGGCAGCAGTTCAGATTTTGCTGGAAATTCCAGGCCAACTAATGTAACAGGAGGATGCAGCGATATAGGTAGCCATGAGTTTACAGCCGTTCCTCCGGGAAATCCCGTATTTACTGTTAATAACCCTCCCGGAAGCGGTGTTACTTCTAATTATTCATTATGGGGAAGAACTATTGTAACAATAAACTGGGGATCTGGTGGTACATCTTATCCTTCAAGCGTAGTGGTCAGATATTACTCAGGCGTGAATCACCCCAATGTGGTTGGCGGCGGCTATTCAAATTCATATTGGCAGTTAAACCCTATTGGTACATTAACCGGTGCTACATACAATATTACTATTAATTTTGGGCAGAACGAAACCTATACTATTACTACTCCATCTGCTAATACAAGGCTTGCTAAATTTACTTCTTCTTGGGAAATATTTTCAACTGCTGGAAATGGAAATGGACAAACCGAACTTAACTGGGCATCTAAAATTATAACCACTAGAGGAATGAACAGCTTTTCCGATTATGCACTTACTGACCTGGACAATCCTCTTCCTGTTGAATTATGCTCATTTACCGCAAATGTAATTAACAGGCAGGCTGATCTTTTATGGTCAACTTGTTCTGAAATTAATAATAGAGGTTTTGATATTGAAAGAAGGGTTTATAATAACGTTAGTTCAACATATAGTTCATGGGTTAAGATTGGATTTGTTGAAGGAAACGGAACAACCAACCAGCAGCAGAATTATAAATATTCAGATAGTAAGTTAACTACCGGCAAATACCAATACAGGTTAAAGCAGGTAGATTTCAATGGAAACTACGAGTATTATGACCTTAATTCACCAAGTGAAGTAATAATAGGTACACCAAAATCAGCAGAACTTTTCCAGAATTATCCTAATCCATCGAACCCTACTTCAAAAGTTGATTTCCAGATACCGTTTAGTTCTAAAGTATCTTTAAAGGTTTACGATGTATCTGGCAAAGAAGTTGCGTCTATTGTTGATAAAGAGCTTGAGGCTGGATTTTATACAGAAGTATTCAACGGCTCAAATCTTGCAAGCGGTGTATATTTCTATAGGCTGATAACTTCATCAAATGATGGTAACTCATTTACAAAAACAATGAAGCTTATACTGATTAAATAAGATGCAATTCTTTAGAATGTTATTTCTCAATTAGAGGAAAACTTGTTACATATCCCCCGCAAAAGGCAGGCAAAAATGTGCCTTTTGCTTTATTTTTAGCTATTGATTAAATTTCACTTACCTATTCTTCAATTTATTTATTATATTATACTATATAATAATAAATAAAACAGACATGAAAACTACTTTACTTCTTTTCATTTTATTACCAATATCATTATTTGCTCAATGGCAGGTACGCCCAAGCGGGCATACCGATATTATCTATTCTGTATCATTTGCAGATATTAACAATGGTATGGCTTGCGGAGAAGCCGGAAGAATTTTAAAAACCGTCAATGGCGGTTTCACCTGGCAGCAGGTAAATCAAAACAACCAGTACTGGCTTGGAGGAATATATTATATAGATAATAATACTGCCTGTGCTGTTGGTTACCCGCAAAAAATTATGAGAACTACTAATGCCGGGCAAACCTGGCAGCAGCAGGGCGGGAATAATTTTATTCCGTATTATTCAGTAAGCTTTAAAGATGCTAATACCGGATTAATTTCGGGATACGTTGGTACACTTCTCAGAACAACTAATGCAGGTCAAAACTGGATACAGGTCCCTTCTATTCCCCAGGTAAGTTTGAATACGGTAAAATTTATTGGCGGTGATAAAGCGATTGTCCTTGGGTTTTACGGCTTGATGCTTTATTCTACAGATGCCGGCGCAACTTTCAGCACTCTTTCTACCGGTACTACTGCTGATCTGTACGGAATTTCATTTGTGGATAATAACACCGGCTATGTTTCAGGCTCAAGTGGTGTTATTATCAAAACCACCGATGGTAGTGTTAGCTGGAACCCGCAAACCACACCCGTGGCAAACACTCTAAACAGCATATCATTTGCAAATGCATTAACTGGAAGTGCCGTTGGTTATTCATCAGTAATATTAAGAACAACTAACGGGGGTGACTTGTGGTATCAGCAGCAATCACCTGTAAGCAACACAACTTTTTTCGGTGTGCAGCTTACCTCAACACAAACCGGAGTAATTATGGGCGGAGCAGGAAAAATTCTTTATACAACTACCGGCGGCGACCCGATTGGAATTACACAAATCAGCAGTAATGTACCCGAAAAATATTCACTAGAGCAAAATTATCCCAACCCGTTTAACCCAACAACAAATTTCGAGTTTCGGATTGCCAAATTCGGATTTGTTAATCTAACTATTTATGATGTGACGGGCAGAGGAGTCGAAACTCTGGTAAATGGAAATCTAAAATCCGGCACATACAAAGCCGAGTGGGATGCATCCGATTATCCAAGCGGAGTATATTTATATAGACTGATTACTGAAAAATTTTCACATACTAATAAAATGATTCTTACTAAATAAACAAAGAAAAAAATGAATAAGATTTTAGCAATTATCATTTTAACACTATCATTTAATATCTGTTCTCAGGATGCTAACTCAGCAAAATTTTTTCCTTTAAAAACCGGGAACAAATGGTTTTATCATGTAACTACACTTGGCTACCCCAATCCCACATACAGTATTAAAACGCTTAGAGTTCTTAATGATACCACTGTAAACAATAGAAAGTATTTTAAAATAAAAGGTTATCCTTTTAGTAATATTGATGATACTAATACTGTTTTGATCAGATATGATTCAGTTAATGGTTTACTAAAACAATCAACTTTATGGGCGCCCTGTAATTATGAAAGTACACTATTCAGGCTTTCTTCGCAAATAGGCGATACAACAGGAATTTGTTATGAAACCTGGCAATATACCTGTTCAATGATAAGAGACACAATATTATTTAATCAGCTGACACAGATCAAAACATTCAGGTATGATATTAGCGGACATAATACCCTTACTGTCAAATATAATTTTTTAAAATATATCGGGCTTTATCAAATAAATAATACTTCTTCAGGCAATTCGGGTGCATACGGAAGAATTGGAGAATTAAGAGGGTTCATCTTAAATGGTATAGTTTACGGTGACACATCTTCTGTTATTGGCATTAACCCAATATCAAATTATAATCCAAATCAGTTTTCATTATCACAAAACTATCCCAACCCGTTTAACCCAACAACGAAAATTCGTTTCAGCATTCCTGCCACTCCCTCCCCTTCGGGGAGGGTTAGGGTGGGGTTAGTAATTTACGATATACTCGGGCGTGAAGTTGCCACACTTGTAAACGAAGATTTAAAACCCGGAACTTATGAAATAAACTGGGATGCATCAAATTATGTAAGCGGTGTGTATTTTTATAAGCTGACATCAGGAGAGTTTTCAGAAACTAAACGAATGGTTCTGGTAAAATGATAAGGTCAATTATTCTAATAATTATATTAAATAAAATGCTTTTCGCTCAATGCATAGGAATTGACACGCTCAACATGCCTCCTACACCCTATTATAATGGATTTGTTTACTTCGATGGTTCTTATGATTTTGCAAGAAGCACACATCTGGATGAACTGGATTTTGTTTACTCTTCAACCTTGAACTTTAAATTGAGTTTTGATTTGAAGATTTTAGAATTATCAAGATCACAATATGTTTTTGGGCAATATCCACCTGGATGGATTTTGGGATATAATTTCAACAACCCTGATTCTTTATGCTTTTACATAAGCAACAATAGCTATAATAATGGGTATGTTCAGCTATGCAAGATTGTTGATACAAACTGGCATCATTACGAAATACAATTCAGTAAAAGTGACTCTGTACTGAAAGCATTTGCAGATGGAGTGTTGATTAAAGTATTGAACAACTATCATTGGTCGTACACTCCAACTACAAATTATGCATTCTCACTTGGTTCAATAGGTTTGCAGAACAATTATGGTCCAAATACGATCACTGGAAATCCTCTTTACTATCTGAGAGGATATCTTGATAATCTTATAATTAGTAAAAACAGCAGACAGTTTATCAATTATGATTTTAATGAATGTGCAGGTCAAGTAATAAGAGATTCAGCAAGTTACTTTATTAGCGATAGAACTTATCCAGGAGTTCCACTATCCCCAACTACATATCATTTACAAATGGGGTATGGTCCTGCACCTGATTCTTGTGACCCTAAGTGGATTACAAACAATCAAAGAAAAAATGTTACAAGATATTCTCCATTGGGTCATAGCTTTGGAAATTGGAATTACGCTGAGTGCTTTAGTCTCGGTATGACTGTTTGGAATAATAATTTGTTTGTAGGGGGCGTTTTTGACAGAATCGGAAATGATTCTATCAGATATATAGCTCAATGGAACGGCACTAACTGGAGTTCTTTGGGCGCGGGTTTAAATCTTGAGCCCGTTTATCTATGTTCGTATAATAATAATTTAATTGCTACAGGCCATTTTGACAGTATATATCGTGGTGAAAAAGTTAACTATATAGCAAAATGGAATGGTACTACGTGGAGTAGTTTGGGTTTGGGATTAGATAGTTATGGTTTTGTAGCATGTGAATTTAGGGGTGATTTAATTGTTGGCGGAATATTTACTTCTGCAGGTGGTATTCAGTGCAATAGTATTGCGGGTTGGAATGGAGAGAATTGGTTCGCGTTAGGGAGTGGTGTAACAGGCAGTGACCAGGTTATTTATGCTTTGTCTGTATATAGAGATGAATTGTATGTTGGAGGGATATTCACTTCCGCAGGCGGTGTTCAAACAAATTGTATAGCAAAATGGAATGGTTCAAAATGGAGTAGTGTGGGTACCGGGATAAAATATGCTAATGGTGCCGTTGCGGTTTTGTATGTTTTTGAAAATAAGCTTTGGGCTGGAGGACATTTTAGCATTATGAACGGTATAACGGTAAACGGAATATGCACTTATGATGGGTCAAACTGGCAATCAGTCGGAGCAGGTGTGAGTGGTTTAGAATACTTTATACATAAAGGATATGTTACAGATATAGTATCAAAAGATAACAGTCTTTATGTTACTGGAAGCTTTACAAGAATGGATAACAAACTGTGCAATAAAATTTCAAAGTGGGATGGTTTTTCTTGGTGCCCACTGGATTATGGTCTGGATTTGAGGGGTGAAGAATTAGAAATATATAATAACCACGTCATTATATGTGGAGATTTTTTTACTGCAGATGGTATTTTTACTTCAAACATAGTTCAATATTCACCTAGCTCTATTACACAGATTAATTCAAATCAAAATGTAATAAAAAACTATTCTCTTTCTCAAAACTACCTCAACCCGTTTAATCCAATAACTAGAATAAGGTTTAGTATCCCCGCAGTAGAAACAGGTTTTAAACCTGTATATACAAAGATTGTAATTTACGATATCCTTGGCAAAGAAATGGCAATACTTGTAAACGAAGAATTACAACCCGGCACATACGAAGCTGAGTGGAATGCAACAAACTATCCAAGCGGTATATATTTTTACAAAATACTTGCAGGAGAGTTTTCAGAAACAAAAAAGATGATTTTGGTAAAATAGTGATTTACCCTTTTTGCGGTATAGATAAACTCTCAAACTTGAACCAAATCAGCACTGCCATTTGATACCTCCAATAGATGTATATTTCAATTTGCCTAAGGCAGGTGTAAAAACCTGCCTTTTTTATTTATTGTTTTTAATATAGAATAGCTTAAATTTATTAATAAAGCCCTCCCCTTTGGGGAGGGTTAGGGTGGGGTCAAATGGATCTATTCGACGCAATCATCAACCGCAAAACAACCAATACACGCTTTGCTGATAAAAAAGTAACACCTGAACATATCGAGCTGCTTATCAAAATGTCTTCTCATTGCCCCAGTCATTTCAACTCTCAGCCATGGCGATTCATAGCAGTAACAGATGAAAAGATAATCGGTAATATCGCCAAAATTGCGGGTGATTCCATGGTTGAGCTAATGAATGACGGAAGGTTTTGGAAACAGTACAGAAAATACTTCAGATTCAGCGAAGAAGAAATGGAAAAGACAAAAGACGGCATTCACATTGACCACCTTCCCGCAGTATTAAAACCATTTGTCCGCACTATTTTTTCCGAAACAGGCGGGAAAGTGATGGCTAAATTTAAAGTCCCGCGAATACTTGGAAATGATGAAGAAAAGCTTGTTGCAACCTCTCCCCTCTTGTTTGTAATTTCATTAACAAAAGATGAATACAAAAAAGCAGAGCTATCAGGATTTTATTCTGTAATTTCTATGGGTGCAGTTATTCAAACACTGTGGCTTGTAACCACAGCAATTGGAATGGGTATGCAGTTTATTTCAACACCGGGCGAAATTCCTGAGAAGTGGAGCGAAATTTCTTCAATACTCAAAATTCCCGATGATTTTGAAATGTGTGCAATATTCAGAATGGGATATATTGATGATAACGTAAAGCGTCCTACTATTGACTGGAAATCATCGCAAAGAAAAGGAGTGAATGAATTAGCTTTCAGTAATACTTGGGGAAATTCTATTGTAAATACTAAATAACTGATGTTTTTTATTCATTTAAACTTTGTTACTTAAACTGCCCTACCTTATATACTGCCCCACCTTATATACTGCCCCACCTTATATACTGCCCTACCTTGTTTATATTATTGAATTACAAATTTAAATACCCTAACTTTGTTTAATTTCCTATTAATATACAGCTAAAATGTTAAACATTACTTATCATGGTCATGCTGCCTTTGAAATTAAAGCAGGTAATCATACGGTTTTAATTGACCCGTTCTTTACCGGCAACAGGTATGCAAATGTTAAAGCTAATGATGTAAAAACAGATTTTATTATTCTTACACATGCACACGAAGACCACTTTGGCGATACACTTGAAATAGCAAAGAACAATAATGCACAGGTTATTGCTGTACATGAGCTTGCTGAATATTTGACATCAAAGGGATGCAATGCCCACAATATGGGAATTGGCGGACAGCATGAATTTCCTTTCGGTAAAGTGAAATTTACAATTGCCCATCACAGCTCATCTTATGGAGGAGCGTATATGGGCGAGGCAGCCGGAGTAATACTGAATTTTGGCAATAAAACAATTTACCATGCAGGTGATACAAGCCTGTTCCTTGATATGAAGCTAATAGGTGAAATGCATTCAATTGATATTGCATTGCTTCCGATAGGTGATAATTTTACAATGGGAATAGATGATGCCGTTAAAGCCGTTGAATTCCTTAACTGCAAAGCGGTATCACCAATTCATTGCGGCACTTTCCCATTTATAGATACAAACCCCGAAGAATTTAAGCGTAAGGTGGAGTCAATCGGAAGAAAATGTATAATTTTGCCGTTCGGTGAACAGGTGGAAATTTAAACAAAGATAATTGTCTAAGATAATTGCAATAGCTAATCAAAAAGGCGGTGTTGGTAAAACAACTACCGCCGTCAATCTATCCGCTGCGCTTGCTGCATGCGGCTGTAAGGTATTACTTCTGGATATTGACCCGCAGTCAAATGCTACATCGGGACTCGGTTTCCCTACAAATTCAATGGAAGGCTCTGTTTACGAACTGTTGACAGGTGTTCGTGTGCCTAAGGAATGTGTACAGCCAACCGAAGTACCGAATCTATTTATGATACGCTCAAACATTAATCTTGTTGGTATTGAAATTGAATTAGTTTCAATGCCCGAAAGAGAATTTGTGCTGAAAAAAAAACTTGATGAAATAAAAGAATATTTTGATTTTATTTTTATAGATTGTCCTCCATCATTAAGCCTGATAACTCTTAATTCACTTGTTGCATCTGATTCAGTTTTAATACCTGTACAAAGTGAATATTATGCGCTTGAAGGCTTAACACTGCTTCTGAATACAATTAAAATGATCAAGACACGCCTGAACCCCGAGCTTGAAATTGAGGGTTACTTACTTACAATGTTTGATGCAAGATTAAGGCTATCAAACCAGGTGGCAACTGAGCTTGAAAAGTATTTCCAGGATAAGCTTTACCCCGTAAAGGTTATGAGGAATGTTAAAATAAGCGAATCCCCTTCATTCGGGAAGCCCGTTGTTGTTTATGACCCGCTTTCAGTAGGTGCAAAAAATTATACTGAGCTTGCCAATGAATTCTTAAGGCGCAACGGCAAAGAACATCTCCAGAAGTTTGATAATATTCTTACTTATGATGCTCCGAAATTTGAAGTTGTAAATAAAGATAAAGATAATTCTGGTAAACCTGCTTCAAATGATGACAGCGCAGGTAATGAAAAACAAATTAACACTAAATAATAAAATTAATATATTAACAAGCTATAAATTAACGAGCTATATATAATCAAGCTATAAATAACCAAGTAATTTATAAACTATAATAATGTCAAAAGAAAAACCAAAAGGCGGGCTGGGCAAAGGGCTAGATATTCTCTTCGGAGGGGTGGCACCCGAAGAGCAAACCGAAAGTACAATTGATTTCCATAAGAATATAACAGAGCTGAACGCCAACCCCAAAAACGATGAACAGATTTTGTTTATTGATCTTGATAATATCAGGGCAAACCCATACCAGCCAAGAAAAGAATTCAATAAAACAGAGCTTTATGAACTTGCCGAATCCATAAGGCAAAAAGGAATCATTCAGGCAATAACAGTGAGGATCCGTGATGACGGTAATTATGAGCTTATATCAGGAGAAAGAAGATTAAGGGCATCAAAACTTGCAGGGATTGAAAAAATTCCCGCCTTCGTACTTGAT
>JAYTUN010000015.1:0-11827 GCA_043744495.1 Ignavibacteria bacterium | reverse complement strand
ACTTATGTTCCCTATATAGAAGCTGCAGGAGAAATTAAAACAAAACCAACACAGCATAGTGTTAAAACAATGCTTGAAATTGGTATCCAGCCTGATATACTTGTAATACGAAGCCACATGGGTGTAACACAGGAAATAAAGGAAAAAATAGCATTGTTTTGCAACGTGCAGACAGATTGCGTAGTATCAGCAAAAGATGTTCCTTCGATATACCAGGTTCCGCTTGAATTGTTATCGGAAGGATTGGATGAGATAGTTGTTGAAAAGCTTCGTATAAAAAACGGCAAGCCAAACATTACCAAATGGAAGAAACTTGTAAGCAGGATAAATAATCCAAAGAACTCCGTTACAATTGGTATTTGCGGCAAGTATAACATGGTCCCTGATGCATATAAAAGCATACTTGAGTCATTTGTACATGCCGGTGCAGAAAACGATGTTAAGGTAGATATTAAATGGGTATCAGCACAGGATCTGGAAAAAGATCATAACACCGGCAAACATCTTGCAGGTATTGATGGCTTACTTGTTCCTTATGGATTTGGTGAGCGCGGTACTGAAGGCAAAATCCGCGCAATAAAATATGTGCGTGAAAAAAAAATTCCGTTCTTTGGCATTTGTTTTGGTATGCAGCTTGCTGTTGTTGAATTTGCAAGGAATGTCCTTAAATTAAAAGATGCAAACAGCACTGAAGTAAAAACTACCAAGAATAACGTTATTGACCTGATGGAAGAACAAAAAGGCATTACTGAAAAAGGCGGCACAATGAGGCTTGGTTCTTATGCCTGCACTATAAAGCGTAAAACAAAAACATACAATACATATAAAGCTGTGAATATTCATGAAAGACACCGCCACCGTTATGAATTTAATAATCGGTTTAGGGCTCAGTTTGAAAAAGCCGGAATGGTATTTTCAGGTGTAAATCCGGATAAAGATCTTGTTGAAATAATAGAAATTCCCCACCACCCTTGGTTCATAGCATGCCAGTTCCACCCTGAGCTGAAATCACGTGCTACAAAAGCGCACCCTTTGTTTAGAGAATTTGTAAAGGCATGCAAGAAGAGTAAAAGAAGTAATCCCGCTAAGCAAAAACATCCTGCTAAAGCAGGATAAACTGGGACTGCTGGAAAGCGCAGAAAGTAAAAAAGCATCCCGCCATATAGAAACGTCCTGCTAAAGCAGGATAAACCGGGACCACAAAAAACGTGGAAAGTAAAAAAATTAATATCTGTAAAAACAAAAAACCCGTCTATAATGTAGACGGGCTTATTTAATGCTGAATCAAATAATTTACATACTTGATTTTTTTACATCTTTTCCATCGCCTTCATATTTTGAGGGACACTTGGTAAGCACTTCTGTAGCATAAAAATTACCGTCTTTAATCTTGCCTTTGGCAACTACGCTCTCAGCCATACTAAAATTATTCGGCTCTGCCCCATCCAACACAACTTTCATTTCTATGTTGTTTTCGTCTTTCATGTAGAAAGTGAATTTGTTTGTAGCTGCATCAAACTTTGCTTCTTTATCCTTAACCCATGTGCCCTTTACCTGATATTTCTTGTGGGTTTCTGTTGCATGCTGGAAATTTGCATATTCTACTTTTGTATCAACAAAAGCAAAGAATCCAACAACAATAAATACAATTATAATTATGACACCAATTACATATCTTTTATTCATGATATTTTATATTAATTTTATAAATTCTTCTATTGTTAAATTTGCCTGTCTGATGATATTAATCAGTGTACCTTTTCTTATATCTTTATTATGTACAGAAACCGTAACTCTGGCTTTCCCTTTGTAAAACTGAATATGGCTTCTTTTACTTCTTTCTTCTTCAAAACCAATTTTATTTAAAATCTTTATTAGTTCTTTAGGTTTAATAACAGGCAATTTAGGCATCTGCTACAAACTCAAGTTTTAACTTTAACGTAAAATGCTCTGCAACATTATCTTTATCCATTAATAACGGGTTAGAATCATCCGGGGTTCTGCGCAACACCGGCAGATTATTTTCAATTGATGATTCAAGATATAGTTCAACTGCTTCAATAAGCATCGCTTTTGCTTCTTCTACGGTATCTCCCTGCGAAGCTACGTCAACATCAAGACAAAGTGAATAATAACCATCATCTTCTTTTACAATAACAGATTCCAGGACGAAATTATGAATATTTGAAGTATTCATTAGTACTATTTAATTTAAAATAAAAATGTAGTAAACACTCTGATTATTGTAAAAAAGATAATTGCAGTTAAAGATATTTTTAAAGCTTGTTTTGATTTTCGAGAATTGCTTCTATACCAAACAGCTGAGAAAATTAAACCTATGATTGGTAAAAAAAAGAAAAACAAGATAGCAACAAAACCAATATCTCCTTCTTCTATATATTTAGATTTCGTCTCTTTTTCATTATGCTCAGGAGTCGCTTCAAAATTTGAAGATAAATTCGTAAAAACATTACTAGTTTCAACAATTTTTAATTTCTTATCCACTGAAAGCATATAAAGGAAAAGCCCCAGCCAAATAATAAGCGTTATTGCAAGTACTATGTAATTTGAATTTTGTGTTAATACATCCATAATTAAACCTTGTTTTCTTTTATATTAAGCTTTGCAATTCTTATTCTTAAATTAAGCATCCATACATATATACCGGTAAAACCTGCAAGTGAGCTTAAAAATACTAACAGCATGCTAGTATCCATCTTTACTTTACCGCTTGAGTTCACTATTGGGTCAGGGTGCAGAGAGTCAACTATCCTTGGAAATATAAATATAAAAAATGGAACTGTGATACCTGCAAGTATGGAATACACCGATGAAAGCTTAGCTCTTTGCTCCTCGGATTCAACTGCACTCCTGAGAGCAAAATATGCGCCATATACAAGTATCAGAACAAATATAGAGGTTTGCCTCGGGTCCCAGTTCCAGAATGCGCCCCATTCAAACTTTGCCCAGATAGCGCCGGTTACTGTTGCCAGTAATGCAAAGATAAGTCCAAGCGCAGCCGATGATACGGCTTTGTAATCGTAAAGTATATCACGCTTACGGATATACTGCGCTCCGTAATAAAGAGCCATAATAAATGCTATTGTGCTAACCCATGCAGTTGGAACGTGAAAGTAAAGTATTCTTGCCCTTTCACCCATATTGCCAACAGCGGGAATAGGCGCAATTATCGCAAAACAAATAACAACTGCCAGCCAAACAAATAAACCATATTTTAATATTTTATCCATAATTTTTAACCCAGGTTTTCAACAGTATCTTCATCATCTAAAAATTCAACACCCCTTACTCTTTTTACATCTCTTCTTTGTTCAACATTCTTCCTGATATTATTCATCAATTCAGCGGGATTGGGAACCGCCTTAAGCAGAAAGTTCATCGCTGTTTTATCGGATGTAGTTAATGCAACATTACCTAACTTAAAGAGTCTCTGCCAGAATGGCTCATACATATCAACATCTCTTACTCTGTATAATTCCATTGCTTCTGTTTTTTTTGAAAAAATCCCTGTAGTATAAAAAATTCTTTCTGTTGTAACTTTATACCTGTGGTTTTTTACAATAAGCCATCTTACGAATATATAAGCAAACGGTATCGCAACAAGAGCAGCTACTAAGGGAAAGAACATTAGGCTCAAAACAATTATTATCAGTGATATTATACCCATAAAAATAAATATTCCAAAATTCAGTACCTGTGACTGAGAGCCTTCCCAGATTATTTGTTCCTGTATATCACTCATTAATTATTATTTATCCAATAAATTTTCAAAATATTACTATAAAAATAACTATTAATACTATTATATAAAATAATATAAATCATACTAAATTATGACATAAATCATACTAAACAAATTCAATTGTAAAAGTGCTATTTATTTAGGAATTTACGTCAATGAAAATAGCATTTTTATCACCATTTTACCCGTTTAGGGGGGGAATCGCACAATTCAGCGACTCATTATACCTGGCACTTTCGCAAGTAAGTGAAGTTAAGGCTTTTACCTTCACCCGCCAGTACCCCGGAATGCTGTTCCCGGGGAAAACTCAGTTTGTCTCCGGAAGTGATGTAAACCGTAATATACCTGTTACAAGGGTCTTGGACAGCATCAATCCCTTATCATATTATAAAACAGCAAATGAGATATTAAAATTCAAGCCGGATGTTGTATTAATAAGTTATTGGATGCCGTTCTTCGCTCCAGCTTTTGGGAAGATCGCGGGAATACTCAGAAAAAAAGGGATAAAAGTGGTCGGACTCCTTCACAACGTAATTTCCCATGAAAAAAGATTTGGTGATGAGGCATTAACAAAATATTTCTTTAACAGGTGTGATGCTTTTGTATTACTCAATAAGTCATCTGAAAAAGACATGCTATGGCTTAAACCTGATGCAAAGTATATTATTCATCCGCACCCGCTTTATGAACACTACGGAAGCAGGATAGATGCAACAGAAGCGAGGAAAAAACTTAATATTCCTACGGATAAAAAAGTAATTTTATTTTTTGGATTTATCAGGGATTACAAAGGACTTGACCTGCTCATAGAATCAATAAAAGATCTAAATGAAGATTATTTACTATTAATAGCAGGTGAAGTGTATGGTGATTTTAAAAAATATGATGAGCTTATAGATAAACTTGGAATTAGAAACAAAATTAATCTACAGGTTAGATATATTCCTGAAAACGAAATTCCCCTGTTCTTTTCTGCAAGTGATGTATGTGTGCTCCCCTACCGCTCAGCCACGCAAAGCGGCATTGTTGGCATTGCTTATCATTTCGAGCTTCCGGTAATTGTAACAAATGTGGGCGGCCTTGCCGAAATGGTTGAAGAAAATAAAACCGGATTGATAGTAAATGAACTCAATTCACAGGCAATATCTGTTGAATTGAAAAAATATTTTGATGAAGAACTGAAAGAAAAATTTATTCCGAATATTGAAGAATATAAATCTAAACACTCCTGGGGTCATTTAGCAGAAAATATAATATCGTTTAAATAATCAAATTAATAATTTTAAATATTTTTATTTCAATTACTTAAATTATTGCCTATATTTAATAAGGAGGTAGTAAATATGTCTAAATGTATTATTCTATTATTATCATTTATTTTTATATGCTCAATTACAGTATATTCACAGAACCCAAGCTGGCATACATTGCCTAATGCCCCAATAGCTGATACTAACGCAGGAAGATATGAAGATATGTATTTCGTAGATTCCCAAACCGGTTATATTGTATCATATACAGGAAAAGTATATAAAACAACCAATGGTGGTAATAACTGGATAAACTTATTTAACAATCTGAATCAGGCATTAAGAAGCACAGGATTTTTTGACGGAAATACAGGTATCATAGGCACGCTTGATTCAAATAATGTGCTGTTTAGAACAACTAACGGCGGAACAAACTTTACAGAAATATCAACAAATATACAGGGCACAATACCCAAAGGAATTTGCGGAATATCGATAGTAAATTCAACCACAGCTTTCGCTTGCGGAAGGTATGACTCTCCCGCAAATTTAATTAAAACCACAAATGCCGGATTGAACTGGATATCTATTCCTGTTGATACTTCGCTTGCCCGTTCTTTAGTTGATTGTCATTTCTGGTCTGCTGATTCAGGATTTGTAGTGGGGGGTTATTCCTCAATAAATCAATACTATACAGGTAATTCGGTTATCTTAAAGACAACAAATGGGGGCTTAAACTGGACAAGAGTATATCAATCAACAAGAACAAATGAATGGTGCTGGAAAATACAGTTTGTAAACAGACAGTTAGGATTTTCAAGCATAGAAAGATTCGGCACTCCAACTTTTATTTTGAAAACCATAAACGGAGGGTTAAACTGGCAGGAAATTTCTTTACCAAATAATATTGTTAATCTTGAAGGAATTGGATTTGTAAACGAACAAACAGGCTGGGTTGGAGGCTGGGGCTTTACTTATAATGAACCCACCTATGAAACAACTAATGGAGGGGCTAACTGGCATTTAGCAGGCTGGGGAATAAACATGAATCGTGTAAGATTTATTTCTGATACACTTGCTTATGCCGTTGGCAAAACAGTTTATAAATATACCCGTGAACCAATTGGTATTCAGCAAATATCAACGGAAATACCAAAATCTTTTGTGCTATATCAAAATTATCCCAACCCGTTTAATCCGAACACAAAAATTAAATTTGAAATACCGAAAAGCTCTTTTGTAACGATCAAAGTATATGATGCCCTGGGCAGGGAAATTACAACTTTAGCTGATGAAAATGTAAATGCCGGAATTTACAGTTTAAACTGGGATGCTGATGAATTTCCAAGTGGTATTTATTTTTACAAGATAACTACAGAAAAATTTTCTGAATCTAAAAAAATGATTCTGCTAAAATAGTGCCATTTGTCCCCTCAAAAAGTCATTTAGAATAGTTAAATTGGCTTAAAGGAGGGAACATGAATAATTATATAGAGAGACAACATCACAAGACATCGGAGGGAGAGTTATATTATGAGTTAGTAAACTTATATAATTTTTCACCCAAAGAGTCAGAGTCAGTAATAGAAAGTGCGAAACGTTGTTTAGTAAGAGATAATATACTTAAGGAAGGCGAGATAGAAGTATCAGTAATAGGTATAGAAGAACGCAGTGGTAAGATGATAGAGAAGATGGAGAAAGTAAGAGTACGTCTGACAATAGATAATGGAAAGGAAGACACAGATATACAAAGAGAATATGGAAGATCAGAGTTACGAAGGGTTCAAGTACAGAGGATAACACAGGAAGCAATAGAGCAAAGAGGAGTATTAAGCCAGGAGGATTTAAGCAAACATTTAAGATGCGGAATATTACTGTTTCAGGAGGAAGATTAAATCTACATAACAGACAGTGCAGTACTTATGCAAAACCTAACTGCAATTAATAATGGAAATACAGGCGTTCCGGCTTTATTCAGACTTTACCAGAACTACCCGAATCCATTCAACCCTTCGACAGTTATTGCATTCGATATGCCTAAGAATGGATACGCAAGCCTGAAAATATACAATTCAATCGGACAGGAAGTTGCATCATTAATTGATGGTAGTATAAAAGCAGGTTCATACCAAAAAGTATTTAATGCATCAGCACTTCCAAGCGGAATTTACTTCTACAAGTTTGTTACAGAGGGATTTAGCGAAGTTAGAAAGATGTCTTTGATAAAATAATTATAAAAATAATAGTAGCCGCATGCTTTAGCTTGCGAATATAAAAGCTCAACCTAAAGGTTGAGGCTACATAGGTCAAAATAATATTTACTGCGTTTTTCATTTATTTTCGTGATTTTTCTTATTATTTTCGCTAATCAAAAATTTTGTAATACAAGCGGAGGTAATTGCGGGTTAATTTAATACTCTTTTAGATTCTTAATTTAAGCAAAAAGGAGCCTATGTTAACCCGTATTTTATATTAAACAAAACCCCCTATATTATTTTTAAAATTTGATATTATTTAATGATTGAGTTTATTGTAAAAATTAATATATCAATTGTTTAAGTAAATAACTCAAGTTGACCGCTTGTAACTCGAAACGCTGTTTCGAGCATAAATTATTCTAATCTGGAGGTTCCATTTACAAACTTTAAATTATTATTAAACAACGATATAAAGAACTCAAACTATCAACTGGAGTAATTATAACTTTAATTTAAGCTTTGACCCCATTGTGTTCCCCCTGATAGGGGGAAATGATAAAAAGAGAAGTTTTAACGGTTTCTGAATCGGAGGCGGTCAACTTGAGTAAATAACTAATAATCAAATTTTTTTCGGAAACAAAAAACCTTATAACCATTTGTTAAACTATTATCACAATTAAAATATATTATAACAATTAAGGGGATTTAATGGAAGTAAAGATACTTTACTGGGTTTTTTTTAATGTTTTTGTTTTATTAATGCTTGCGTTGGACCTTGGAGTTTTCAACAGGAAAGCCCATGAAGTAAAAATAAAAGAAGCATTGATTTGGACCGGTGTATGGATAATTCTAGCTTTATCTTTTAATATTGCATTGTATTACTTTTACACTCCACCTGATGGATATACAAACGCGGATTCAGCGTTGCAGTTCTTGACCGGTTATGTTATAGAAAAATCATTGAGCGTAGATAATATATTTGTCTTTGTTCTCATATTTACATACTTTAAAGTCCCTGCAATTTACCAGCATAAAATTCTTTTCTGGGGAATACTTGGTGCTTTGGTATTCCGTGCAATATTTATATTTGCCGGTGTTACCCTAATCAACCATTTTGCATGGATAATTTATGTGTTCGGAGCATTTTTGGTTTTTACAGGCATTAAGCTTGTTGCCCAAAAAGATAAAGAAATTCACCCTGAAAAGAATCCGGTATTAAAACTCTTCAAAAAATTCTTCAGGGTAACCGATAAATATGATGACGGAAAGTTCTTTACTGTACAGAATTCTAAAAAGGTTGCTACTCCGCTGTTTGTTGTTTTAATTATGGTAGAAACTACAGATATTATCTTTGCTGTTGATTCAATCCCTGCAATACTTGCTATAACTCATGACCCGTTTATTATTTATACTTCTAACGTATTTGCTATTCTGGGTTTAAGATCATTATATTTTGCTCTTGCCGGACTTCTAAAGCTGTTCCACTACCTGAATTACGGTTTAGCAGCCATTCTGGTACTTGTAGGCGTAAAAATGATAATTAATCATTATTACGCTGCTAAAATAATTTCAACCGAGCTTTCTTTAATGCTCATAGTTGGAATACTTGCAGCATCTGTAATTGCTTCTCTTTTAAAACCTAAAATAATATCTGCATAATAAATTTATAATTTCTAATACGCAGTTCTTTTTACTATCTGTAGGTCAATTGCACGTTAACCCGCCATAGGCGGGGAAATCCTGTTTTAGCGGGACCATTAACTAAAGAATAAAACAATTTTTTTAGCAGAAATTAGGTATTTATTTTTAAATAAAATTTAGTAATTCATTAATGGATGCAAAACTGTTAATTGTCATAATACCTATTTTAGTTGTTCCCTGGATCGTTCTGTATTTTCTTATGATCAGTGCTAATAAAAAAGTAATTTCAAATTATAAAAAATTAACTGAAAAGTATGATTTGGTTTGTGACTATACCAAGAAAGTAGGGGGGAAAACTCATCCTAAAGCAAACGGCATTTACAGGAACAGGCAGATTCAAATAGAAAGTGTTATTAGAGATTCAATTGACGGGCAAAAAGTGATACCGCATACAGTATTAACTGTGGACTGCCCCGGTTCCGAAGGTTTTTATTTTAAATTACTCAAAAGAAATAAAAAGAATTCTCTTAATTTCAGCAGTAGTTCTTTTATGATTGATGATAACGAGTTTGATGATAAATTTATTATTCAGACTAATTATCCTGATAAACTTAAAAACATTTTTGATTTTAACACAAAATTCAAATTAGACCAGGTTTACGCATTGGGCTTTAACGGAATAATATCATTGGACGGTAATCACCTGCAATATGTAGAGCGCGACCTGCTTCAAAATGATGAATCTTTGATGAGACTGGAGCTTGTTATGCATGAATTATGTGATATTGCTGAAGTGATGAGATATAATTAATTCAATTGGAAATACATCTGTCAGTTTAAAGTATAGATTATTTTATCAATATCATTTTCTTTGTATCACTAAAAATTATATTCTCTTCATTGCTATAAACATTTATCCTGTATAGATAAACTCCCGAAGCAAATTTAGACGCACCAAAATCCGTTTCATAAACTCCTGCGTTTTGTTCATCGTTAACAACTTCAGAAACTTTATTACCCAATACATCAAAAACAGAAATATTTACTTTTGATCTGCTTAAAATACTATACTTTATCTTAGTAACGGGGTTAAACGGATTTGAATACTACTAGCCTTCATTAAAGATCAAAAAATTATCAGGATTAACTTTATACCTACCGTTACGGGTTTGATAGTGTTCTTCCACCTTAATAATACACTTACTGGAAATCTGCTGCAATTAACTACATTCATATAACAAATTTAAGTTAATATATTTGCTTATTAGATGACATAATAAGTATAAAAGTTTCATTTAAAACTTTAAATTTATCAGCCTTAGTATGCTAAAATTCTACATTTACCTTTACCTCATTTATTAGTAAATTACACTTTCATAACCAAAAAAATAATAAGTATTTATTTTCAAGAAAGGACTTTAAATGTCTGAAAATACCCCAATTACCGTAGCTTATGGTGATGGTATCGGACCCGAGATAATGCAAGCAACACTAGATATTATCATAGCAGCAGGTGCAAAAATTGATATTGAAGTAATCGAAATTGGCGAAAAAATTTATGCAAAAGGAAATACTGCCGGTATTGAACCTAGTGCATGGGAATCGCTTATGAGAACTAAAGTTTTTTTAAAAGCCCCTATTACTACTCCTCAGGGCGGGGGTTTCAAAAGTCTTAATGTTACTACAAGAAAAACCCTTGGTCTATATGCCAATGTTAGACCATGCTATTCTTACTTTCCATTTGTTGAAACAAAACATCCCATAATGGATGTAGTAATAGTAAGAGAAAATGAAGAAGACTTATATGCAGGTATTGAATACAGGCATACTGACCAGGTTACCCAATGTTTAAAAATAATTACAGAGCCGGGTTCTGAAAAAATTATCCGCTATGCTTTTGAATATGCCAAAGCCAATAACAGGAAAAAAGTTTCTTGTTTTGTAAAAGATAATATCATGAAGATCACCGATGGATTGTTCCATAAAGTGTTTGATAATATTGCAGCCGAATATCCAGATATTGAAAATGAATCTTGGATTGTTGATATAGGCGCGGCAAAACTTGCTACTGTTCCGGAACTCTTTGATGTTATCGTGATGGAAAATCTCTATGGAGATATACTCTCAGATGTAACTGCTCAAATGACAGGTTCGGTTGGACTTGCCGGCTCTGCAAACATAGGCGATAAATGCGCAATGTTTGAAGCTATTCATGGTTCTGCTCCAAGAAGAGCCGGACAAAATTCCGCAAATCCTTCAGGTCTGTTTCTTGGCGCTGTTATGATGTTAGCACACATCAACCAATCTGAAATTGCTCAAAAAGTGCATAATGCCTGGCTTAAAACTCTTGAAGATGGCATTCATACTTACGATATTTACAAAGAAGGAACTAGTAAACAGAAAGTAGGCACTAAAGAATTTTCCGAAGCTGTTATTGCAAGGCTTGGCGAAAAACCTGCTACTTTAAAAGAAGTTATTTATAAGGATTTTGATGTTAAAATTTATGACCATTATGATTATAGGAAGATTAAAAAAGCAAAGAAAGAGAATGTTGGCGTAGATATATTCCTGCACTGGAACGAAGGGACTGCAAATGAGCTTGGTGAAAAGCTTAAAGATACGGCAATTAAAGGATTAAAGCTTATAATGATTTCTAACCGAGGTGTTAAAGTTTACCCCGGGGGAAATAAGGAAACATTTTGTGTTGACCACTGGAGATGCCGCTTCCAGTCAGTTAATGATGGCGAAACAGTTTCCCATGAACAGATAATTGCCCAGCTTGAAGCAATTAGAAATGCAGGCTATGATTTCATTAAAACTGAAAACCTTTGCACTTTTGATGGTGTAGCGGGATTTTCGCTGGCACAGGGCCAATAATTTACTCAAGTTGACCGCTCAGCTTGCAAATCATTGTTTTTATTTTAACTACGAGTATTAACTCGTGTATTATTAATGAAAATATATTTAGCTTCAGC
>JAYTUN010000014.1:0-11853 GCA_043744495.1 Ignavibacteria bacterium | reverse complement strand
TTGAAGTGGTTGAGTCAGAATTAAGAGATATTCTAAACAGCTATGAGTTCCCCGGTGATGAAATTCCAATTATACGCGGAAGCGCATTAAGAGCGATGGAAGCTGCTGTAATAGATGGTTCTAAAGCTGATGACCCTGCATTAAAATGCATTTATGATCTTATGGATGCAGTTGATTTATACGTAACTGAACCTGCAAGAGAGATTGATAAACCGTTTCTTATGTCAGTTGAAGACGTGTTTTCAATTACAGGCCGCGGTACAGTTGCAACAGGCAGAGTTGAAAAAGGTAAGTGCAGAATGGGCGAAGAAGTTGAGCTTATCGGTTTAGGTCAGCATAAAAAGACAGTTGTTACAGGTATTGAAATGTTCCAGAAAGAACTTGAAGAAGGTATAGCCGGAGACAATTTAGGTATGCTTTTAAGAGGTGTTGATAAGAAAGATATAGAAAGAGGAATGGTTATTGCAAAACCCGGTTCTATTACACCGCATAAGGTTTTCAATTGCCAGGTTTACGTTCTTTCAAAAGAAGAAGGTGGACGTCACACTCCGTTTTTTGGTAATTACAGACCACAGTTCTATTTCAGAACGACTGACGTAACAGGAATTATGCAGTTACCTGAAGGCGTGCAGATGGTTATGCCGGGTGATAACGTTGATAACCTCAAGGTTGAGCTGATCACCCCGATCGCTATGGAAGAAGGATTAAGATTCGCTATCCGCGAAGGCGGAAGAACCGTTGGCGCGGGCGTTGTAACTAAAATTATAGAATAATATAATTCAAAAATATAAAAGGTCATAATTAAGGCAGGTATAGAATAACTTGGTAACACAGAAAATCAGGATAAAATTAAAGTCATACGACCACAGGCTTATTGATAAGTGGACAGACAGGATCATTAAGACAATTAAATCTACCGGTGGAGTGGTATCGGGTCCGATACCGCTTCCTACACGGAAGGCTGTTTATACTGTTTTAAGGTCGCCTCATGTAGATAAGAAATCAAGAGAGCAGTTTGAAATTAGGTCGCATAAAAGAGTGATCGATATTCTGAACTCAAATAAGAAAACTGTTGACGCGCTTACAAAGCTTGATCCGCCCGGCGGCGTATATATTGAAATTAAAACATAAACAAAGGATATAGATAACTAATGAAAGGCTTACTAGGAAGAAAACTTGGCATGACTTCGGTATTTACCGATGATGGCTATAGTGTACCCTGCACATTGATAGAAGCAGGACCGTGCTATGTAACGGCAGTTAAAACCAAAGATAGCGATGGGTACGAGGCAATTCAGCTTGGCTTTACCGAAAGAAAAGAAAAACGTCTTGCTGTACCACAGGTAAAGAATTTCAAAAAGAAAAATTTACCTATTCTCAGATTCTTAAAAGAAGTGAGGAATTTTGATAACGCTGATGAATTAAAAGTTGGTGATATTATTAAATCTGATGTTTTTAAAGCAGGAGATACCGTAAAGGTAACATCAACAAGCAAAGGTAAAGGTTTCCAGGGTGTTGTTAAAAGACATGGTTTCGGCGGCGGCAAAGCAACTCATGGACAAAGTGACAGGCAAAGAGCGCCAGGTTCTATAGGTGCAAGTTCTTATCCTTCTAGGGTATTTAAAGGACAAAGAATGGCAGGTCGTATGGGCGGAGACCAGGTTAGTATTCGCAATTTAAAAATTATTAAAGTTATTCCTGAATCAAATTTATTGTTAATAAAGGGTGCAGTCCCCGGAGCAATTTCCGGTATTGTTGAAATTTACAAGGTGAAATAACGATGCAATTAAGCGTATATAAAATAGACGGAACAGAATCAAAGGAAAAGATTGATCTTCCTTCAAATGTTTTTGAAATTGAACCAAACCATCATCTTATCTATCAGGCAGTAAGGACTTACCTTTCTAACCAGAGGCAGGGTACTCATAAGACCAAAGGAAGAAGTGAAGTAAGAGGCGGCGGCAAAAAACCATGGAAGCAAAAAGGCAGGGGAACAGCCAGAGCAGGAACGATCAGGTCTCCCATTTGGGTTGGCGGCGGTTCAGTTCACGGTCCGGTACCTCATACTTATAAGCTTGATATGACTAAAAAATCAGCACAACTTGCAAGAAAAAGCGCGCTTAGCCTTAAAGCTAAGAACGGTGAGATAATGGTTGTTGAAGATATTAATTTCGAGAAACCAAAAACCAAAGATTTCAGTTCTATATTAAAGAACCTGAATATTGTCGGTAAAAAAGTTCTTATGCTGACTGCTAATAATAATGAAAACGTTTATAAATCAGGCAGAAATATTACAAGGGTAAACGTTCTTAATGCATCTAACGCAGCAACTTATGACCTGGTTAATAACCAGTTGATACTTATTCAGAGAAGCGCTTTGGATGAGCTTTGCAAACCCTTTTTAAAATAAACTTTTTTATAAAGAGAGTATAATACAAGATAATGATAAGAAGTATTTTAACAAAACCCGTCATAACTGAAAAATTGACATTGCTTCAGGAGCAGAAGAACCAGTATGCTTTTGAAGTTGATATCAAAGCCACTAAAGTAGATATTAAAAATGCAGTTCAGACTAAGTTCAACGTAAAAGTTGATAGTATCAGAACAATTACATCCAAAGGCAAACGCAAGTCTCAGTTTACAAAAAGAGGCAAGTACGAGGGCTTTAGACCTACAAGGAAAAGAGCTATTGTTACTTTAGCTAAAGATAACAAAATAGATCTTTTCGAAACCTCAGCTTAAGCTTTCCAAAAGCAATCCGGGTAAAGCTAAATTAGCTCTCATCCCAAAACTTTTTTATAATTAAACTATTTTTAACTGCCTATGAAAATTGGTAAACAATTTACAAATAGGGAATCCCAATCTATTGATAAATACCTGCAGGAGATAGGGAAAGTAGAGCTTCTTGATGTTGAAGAAGAAATTGACCTTGCGAAAAAAATAAAATACGGCGACGAAAAGGAAAAACAAAAAGCCCTTGAAAAGCTTACAAAAGCTAATTTAAGGTTTGTTGTAAGTGTTGCTAAACAGTACCAGAACCAGGGACTTTCTCTTGGTGATCTTATCAACGAAGGTAACCTTGGTTTAATTAAAGCCGCGAAAAGATTTGATGAAACCAGAGGTTTCAAATTTATTTCATATGCAGTTTGGTGGATAAGACAGTCTATTTTACAGGCTCTTGCTGAACAATCACGTATTGTAAGGCTGCCTCTTAACAGAGTTGGCGCTTTAAATAAAATTGGTAAAGCATACAGCATATTAGAACAGTCATTTGAAAGAGAGCCAAGCGCAGATGAGCTTGCCGAACAGCTTGATATGTCTTTATATGAAGTATCTGATACATTAAAAATTTCAGGAAGACATTTATCCATTGATGCACCGTTTGTTCATGGTGAAGATAGCAGGCTTGTTGATATTATGCCTAATCAAAATCAGCCACTGCCTGACTATAAATTAATAAACGAATCATTAAAGATAGAAATTCAGCGTGCTTTAAATACATTGAGCCTAAGAGAGCGTGATGTATTAAAGTTGTATTACGGCTTAGATCAGGAAAATCCATTAACACTTGAAGAAATTGGTGAAAAATTCAAACTTACCCGTGAAAGGGTAAGACAGATCAAGGAAAAAGCAATAAGAAGGCTTAAACATGCTTCCAAAAGCAAACATTTAAAAACGTACTTAGGATAAATAAATCATTTATACGCCGGTTTTATTACCCGGCGTATTTTTTAATTGTAATTCCTCACAAAATTTAATTATCAAAAAATATGAAATTAATTTCATCCGTTAAAACATCTTTTTATTTTATTTTACTTGCATTATTAACCGTAAACTGTGGTAAAAAATCAGGTGATGATAAACTTGTAGATCTAAAAGGCGGTATTAAAGGCGGTGGAATTTTTGTAGCTAATGAAACAGAAAATATCAGAAGCCTTGACCCTGTCGGAATAAATGATGTAGTTTCGCACCACGTTTCTCATCAGATATATGACCTGCTAATTGATCTTGATACAAATCTTCAGCTTAAACCTATGCTGGCGAAAAGATGGGAAATAACCCCGGACGGTTTAACATATACTTTCCATTTAAGAAATGATGTCCTTTTTCAGGATAATGAATGCTTTCCAGGTGCTAAAGGAAGAAAATTTGCTGCAAAAGATGTAGAATATTCATTCAACAGGGTGCTTGATCCACGAACAGGGAGCCTGGGTTTTGATTTCTATAAAAATTATGTAGAAGGTGCCAAGGAATATAACGAAGAAATTACTAAAGCTACCACTGAAAACCGTCAGCCTAAATTAAACAATGTTAAAGGTTATAAAGCAATTGACGATACCACTTTCCAGATAAAATTAACCAAACCTTTTGCCCCATTTATTTATTACATGTGTCTGGGTTTTGCATACATTGTGCCAAAAGAAGCGGTCGAAAAATACGGCAAGGATTTTTTCCAGAATCCTGTTGGAACCGGGCCTTTTACTTTCCAAAGCTGGACACCTGACCTTGAAATAATATTAAAAAAGAATACAAACTATTGGTATAAAGATGAATTTGGAAATCAAATTCCTTATCTTGATGGTGTTAAGTTCAGGTTTATTAAAGATATTTCACAACAGTTACTTGAATTTAAAAACGGCAATTTAGATGAATCTTACAGAATACCTAATGAATTGTTTAAAACAATAATCAAAGATGATAAAACTTTAACTCCTGAATACTCTAAATTTCTTGTACAAAGTAAAACCTCACTTACAACTCAATATTATGGTTTTTTATCAACAAGCAAAACGTTTTCAGATGTAAAGGTAAGGCAAGCATTTAATTACGCAATAGATAGAGAGAAAATTTTAAAATATGTATTGCAAGGCTCAGCTACTTATCCTGCCATTCATGGAATAGTTCCGCCAGCAATGCCTAATTATTATTCAAATAAAATTACAGGTTATAAATTTGATCTTTCTAAGGCTAAGCAGTTAATGAGTGATGCCGGTTTCCCCGAGGGCAAAGGTTTCCCTGAAATTACTTTGAATATAAATGAAGGCGGCGGTAGGAATACGCAAATAGCAGAAGCGATACAAGATATGTTAAAAGAAATTGGCGTTACTGTAAAACTTCAGCTTTTGCAGTTTGCACAGCATCTGGATAATATTGATGCAGGACGAAGTGATTTCTATAGACTTGGATGGATTGCAGATTATCCTGACCCAGAGACTTTCCTGAACCTGTTTTACGGAAAGAATGTGCCGGCAAACCCTAAAGATGTAAGTCCGATAAATAGTTTCAGATATAAAAACCCAAAATATGATGAGCTGTTTGAAAAAGCGATCGCGACAACTGATGTTAAAGAACGTAACAGACTGTATGAAGAAGCTGAACAACTTGCTGTAAATGATGCTGTTATTTTGTTTATTTATTATGATGAAGACTGGAGATTAGTTCAGCCTTATGTTAGAGGCTCTGCCCTTGACCCTATGCATCGTGTAAATATGAGATTTACATGGTTAGATAAGTAAATCCTTAAATTTGGAATTATTTTTATTTATTAATTGTTACATAACATGTAGTTAATATTTGTGTTTTAATAGAAATTTAAAATAGTTATATTTGTAAAACTCATTAATTAGAAAGGAGAACCATTTATTTGATTAAAAAAATGTTAGTCCTCGGTATTTTTGTATTGCCGTTTGTTTTCATATTATTTACAGGCTGTTCAGCATCTGGAAGTGATGAATATAGTGTAAAGACGAATAAGAAAACCAAAAAAACAGAAGAAGTTGCCAGTGTAACTGGTATTCAGAAAAAAAGTTTGATAGAGCAGTCTAATTTAGAAACGCTCACAAACATTGTTTCCGAATATTCCAATAATTCTGTTGATAGGGATGCTGTAATGATCAGGATAATTGAGCTCATTAACACTCCATATTTATGGGGCGGCACAACTACAAACGGAATTGATTGCTCAGCTTTTTGTCAAAGGGTAATGAAATTTGCATTAGGTGTTGATATTCCAAGAACATCAATAATGCAGTCAGCTGTCGGCGACCCTGTAGATAGAGAAAATCTTCAGTTCGGAGACCTTGTATTTTTCAATACTATGGGAAGAAGGATCTCGCATGTAGGTATTTACCTGGGTGAGAGCGTCTTTGCACATTCATCTTCAAGCGGTGGGGTTAAAACCAACTCACTTAATGAAGATTATTATAACGCGAAATATGTTACATCAAGACGCGTTATAAAATAACCAATGGCAACTTATATTATCAGAAAGTTACTGTATTCTATCCTGGTTTTGATAGGGGTAATTACAGTAACTTTTTCTTTAATGTATGTTATACCGGGCGACCCCGCAAGACTAATGCTTGGACAGCGTGCTGATATAGCTTCAATTGATGCAGTTAGAAAACAGCTTGGCTTAGATGATCCTTTATACGTTCAATATGGCAGGTTTATGTATAAAGCTATACAGGGAGATCTTGGTAGGTCTTATTCTTCAAACCGAGATGTTTTAAATACAATTATTGATACGTTTCCAGCGACTGCAATTTTAGCAATTTCGGCTTTAATAATTTCATCAATTGTTGGAATATTAATTGGAGTAGTCTCTTCTGTGAAACCTTATACATTTGCAGATAATTTTTCGATGCTTGTCGCACTTTTTGGAATATCATTTCCACCTTTTGCATTGGGGCTTATTATGGCTCTTGTATTTGGTGCATGGCTTAAATGGTTTCCGATTTCAGGTTATATAAACAATGGAATGATATACCTGGTTTTACCAATGTTAACTCTTGCGTTAAGACCCTTAGCTATAATTGCCCGTTTAACAAGATCCAGTATGCTTGATGTTTTAGGACAGGATTACGTTAGAACTGCCCGTGCTAAAGGAGTAAGTGAATGGAAAGTAATAATAAAGCATGCCCTAAGGAATGCTTTAAATCCTGTTATTACTACTATCAGTGCTTGGCTTGCCGCTTTATTAGGCGGAACTTTTTTCATTGAATACATATTTAACTGGCCTGGCATTGGGTTGCTTGCTATTAATTCTATTTTATCATTAGATTTTCCTATGATACAGGGAACAGTTTTATTTACTGCGGTGATATTTATTATTGTTAATATGATTGTAGATATCATTTATGCATTTCTTGACCCAAAAGTAAAATTATCATAAATTTAATATATTTGTAAAATGAAGAAATTAATCATTCTATGTGTTCTTTTGTTAACTAATTTGACATTAGTTTACAGTCAGTCAAACATTATTTCACCTTTTAAGATCAATTACAATAAAACAAGTTTAGATTCTACTGTACTTAATAAATCAGTAGATGACGCTAAGATAGTGGATGTAAATTTTATTGAAATCAATGGTATTATAGATAGAAAACCATCTTCAATTTCTATTAAGATACCGTATAACGGAACTGATCTTGAGATATCACTTCAAAAATTTGACATATTAACCGATAATGTTAAAATTGTTTCAGGTACTGAAACCGGTGATAAATTATTGCCAAATAAACCCGATTATATCGCTTATACATCAAATCTAAATGATAAGTACTCTCCGCTTGTTGTAGTTACATTTTTTAGAGATGATGTATCCGCTCTTATAATAACTGATCAGGATACTTATGTTCTTGCAAAACAGAAAAATTCCAATGATTTCATTTCATACCAAAACAGTAAAGTAAAAATTCACAATCATTTTAGCTGCGGTGCCGATGAGCTTGGTATTCCTGAAAAAATTACAGAAGTTCAGAAAAGTCTTACTGGTAATATGAATTACCTGGCATCAAGTACTTTGCTACGCGCTAATATTGCTATAGAATCTGATTTTGAAACTTTTACATTTTTTGGTAGTTCAGTTGAACGTGCAACTAATTACCTTATATCTCTTTTCGTTTCTGTTTCTGCTTTATATGTCAGAGATATTAATGTTCATCTTCAAATTAATTATTTAAGGGTTTGGTCCATTTCAAATGATCCTTATCCCGATGCAACATCTTCTTTTACATTGCTTAACGCTTTCCGTTCTTATTGGAATGCTAATATGCAGTCAACTCCCAGAACAATTGCTCATTTTATTTCTACAAGACCTGGCGGATTAGGCGGAGTAGCTTGGCTTAATGTTCTATGTGCTAATACTTCATCTGGTTATGGTTATGCTTTCAGTGATATAGACGGAACATTTAATCAGCTTCCAGCTTATTCATGGGATGTAATGGTTGTTGCTCATGAAACAGGGCATAACTTTGGCTCGCCTCATACTCATAGCTGCTCTTGGCCAGGCGGACCTATTGATAGCTGTTATGCTGTTGAAGGAGGATGTTATTCAGGACCTGCAATTGCCCGTATTGGAACAATTATGAGCTATTGTCATCTTAATGGCTCAATAGCTCTCTATTTCGGAACATTACCTTCTCAATTGATCAGAAGCAGGGCTGAGGTTGCTTCCTGCATTAATACTTTAACCGGATTCCTGGTTGCTACTCCTAATGGAGGGCAAATATTCAGATCAGGCAATAACTCCCTTGTAATTTGGGGGACATCAAATACTGGAAATGTTAATATAGATTATACTACTAATAATGGTACAAACTGGATCACAATACAAAATAATGTTGATGCTACACTAAGAAATATTACATGGTCTATTCCTTACATTCCAACCACAACCGCGGCAAAAGTTAGAGTTTATGAAACTGGTAATACTTCAAACGGAGACCAAAGTGATAGTGCCTTCCAGATTAGACCAACAATAAATCCATTTTTATTGATTGACCCTCCGCAATTGTTCAGAACGTATGTTGCTCCTAATGATACTTCGAAATTGCATTTTATATTCAATAGAGCAGGAAGTCTTCCTGAATTCAAATATAAATGGACTTTAAGTACTACAAATAATGTAAATACTTATACAAGTTTTACAAATAATGCAGGAAGTGATTCTGTGCTTTCAATAAACAGACATATTCTGGACTCTATTGTTACAGCCTGGGGTGCAATTAATATTGGTGATTCATTAAGAGTAAAATGGTTTGTAAAGAGTTTCACGCAATTTGATTCATTGCAAACAAGTAATAACTTTTTAATTACTTTTTTAAGAAGTGTGATTGGTATTGAGCCAATATCATCAAATATCCCAGATAGATATTTTATTAACCCTAATTATCCTAATCCGTTCAACCCTGAAACTAAAATTAAATTCGGATTGCCGGCTTCTTCAAATGTTAAATTATCTGTATTTGATTTGCTTGGCAGGGAAGTTCATATTTTAATCAACTCAAAACTTGAAGCTGGTGAATACCTTGCCCAGTGGAATGCAAATAATTTTGCAAGCGGAATATATATCTATAAAATTGAAGCATTGGATAATAAAGGGAATAAATTTGTTGAAACGAAAAAAATGGTGCTGGTAAAATAAAATAAATTTTCTCCTGTGAGAAAAAGAAATGAAATAAAAAAGAAAGGAAATAAAAATGAAAAAGTTAATTTTCAAAATCAGCTTTCTAATCATCTTCTTTTCAGCAACGCAGCTCTTCGCCCAGTGGCAGGCGGATGTACGGCTGACCAATGACCCCGCCAATTCTCGGACATCTTACAATAATGCGTGGTGTATTACCGCAAGCGGAAATACTCTCCATGTGGTATGGTATGACTTCCGTGATGGAAACAATGAGATATACTACAAACGCTCCACAGATTCAGGAGTGAACTGGGGCGCTGATACACGGCTGACTGTTAACACTGCTGATTCATGGCTTCCTTCCGTTGCAGTTTCAGGTTCAGTTGTGCATGTTGTATGGTATGACGAACGTGATGGAAACTATGAGATATACTACAAGCGCTCTACAGATTCAGGTCTGAGCTGGGGCACTGATACACGGCTGACTAATAACACTGCTGCGTCATTGTATCCTTCCGTTGCTGTCTCAGGTTCAGTTGTGCATGTGGTATGGCATGACAGCCGTGATGGGAACGAGGAGATATACTACAAGCGCTCCACAGATTCAGGTCTGAGCTGGGGCGCTGATACACGGCTGACTAATAACACTGTTGCGTCATTGTCTCCTTCCGTTGCTGTCTCAGGTTCAGTTGTGCATTTGGTATGGTATGACAGCCGTGATGGAAACTGGGAAATCTACTACAAGCGCTCTACAGATGGAGGTGTGAGCTGGGGCACAGATATACGGCTGACTAATAACACTGCTGCGTCATGGTATCCTTCCGTTGCTGTCTCAGGTTCAGTTGTGCATGTTGTATGGTATGACGAACGTGATGGAAACCTTGAGATCTACTACAAGCGTTCCACAGATTCAGGTGTGAACTGGGGCGCTGATACAAGGCTGACTAATAACACTTCTTATTCAGAGTCTCCTTCCGTTGCTGTTTCAGGTTCAGTTGTGCATGTGGTATGGTATGACTACCGTGATGGAAACTATGAGATATACTACAAGCGTTCCACAGATTCTGGAGTGAACTGGGGAGCAGATACACGGTTGACTAATAACACTGCTTATTCAGTTTATCCTTCCGTTGCAGTTTCAGGTTCAGCTCTCCATGTGGTATGGTTTGACGAGCGTGATGGAAACTCTGAAATCTACTACAAGCGTTCCACAGATTCAGGTGTGAACTGGGGCACAGATACACGGCTGACTAATAACACTGCTTTGTCAGAGTATCCTTCCGTTACAGTTTCAGGTTCAGTTCTCCATGTGGTATGGCATGACTACCGTGATGGAAACTGGGAAATCTACTACAAGCGCTCCACAGATGGAGGTGTGAGCTGGGGCACAGATATACGGCTGACTAATAACACTGCTATTTCAGAGTATCCTTCCGTTACAGTTTCAGGTTCAGTTCTCCATGTGGTATGGACTGACAACCGTGATGGAAACTGGGAAATCTACTACAAACGAGACCCTACGGGTAATCCGGTTGGAATAATAAATATTAATTCGGAAATCCCTGGGGAATTTTCTTTGTCACAAAACTATCCAAATCCGTTTAATCCTAAAACCAGTTTTCAGTTTTCAGTTCCCAGTTCATCGTTTGTAAAGGTTCTAATTTACGATGCGCTTGGCAGGGAAGTTGATATTTTAATCAACTCAAAACTTGAAGCTGGTGAATACCTTGCCGAGTGGAATGCAAATAATTTTGCAAGCGGAATATATATCTATAAAATTGAAGCGTTGGATAATAAAGGGAATAAATTTGTTGAAACCAAGAAAATGGTGCTGGTAAAATAAAATAAATTTTCTCCTGTGAGAAAAAGAAATCAAATAAAAAGAGAGGAAATAAAAATGAAAAAGTTAATTTTCAAAATCAGCTTTCTAATCATCTTCTTTTCAGCAGCACAACTCTTCGCCCAATGGCAGGCGGATGTTCGGCTGACGAACGACCCTGCGGGGTCTTGGACATCTAACAATAATGAGTGGTGTATTACCGCAAGCGGTTCAGTTCTCCATGTGGTATGGTATGACAACCGTGATGGAAACCGGGAAATCTACTACAAGCGTTCCACAGATTCTGGAGTGAACTGGGGCGCAGATACAAGGCTGACTAATAACCCTGCTTCTTCACAGCGTCCTTCCGTTGCTGTCTCAGGTTCAGTTGTCCATGTGGTATGGATTGACTTCCGTGATGGAAACTATGAGATATACTACAAGCTCTCCACTGACTCAGGAGTGACCTGGGGCGCAGATACACGGCTGACTAATAACACTGCTTGTTCAGGGCTTCCTTCCGTTGCTGTCTCAGGTTCAGTTGTGCATGTGGTATGGCATGACTCCCGTGATGGAAACGATGAGATATACTACAAGCGTTCCACAGATTCAGGAGTGACCT
>JAYTUN010000013.1:0-3026 GCA_043744495.1 Ignavibacteria bacterium | reverse complement strand
TTTAATAATGATTTAAAGTTTGTAAATGGAACATCCAGATTAGAGTAATTTATGCTCGAAACAGCGTTTCGAGTTACAAGAGGTCAACTTGAGTAATTTAGTTTATTGCTACAGTTTTATTCTTCGTTTTATATCTTCTGCAAAAATACATAATTGCCTATAAATTAGCAAGTAATTCCTCAACATGCCCTTCAACTTTTACCTTTTCAAAGATCTTCTCTATCTTCCCTTTTTCATCAATGATAAATGTCGTTCTAACCACGCCCATATACTTCCTGCCATACATGCTTTTTTCCTGCCAAACGCCGTAATCTTCAAGCATTTTCTTTGATTCATCGCTCAGCAGTGTAAAAGGAAGTTCATATTTATCTTTGAACTTCAAATGACTTTTAGTATCATCCGGTGATACACCTATAACTACAGCATTTTTCTTTTCTATCTTATTGATGTTATCCCTGAAATCACATGCTTCAACTGTGCAGCCGCTTGTCATATCTTTGGGATAAAAGTATAGAACAATTTTCTTACCCTTATAATCCTTCAACGAAATTTTTTCGCCCCTATCCGCCACTATTTTGAAATCAGGTGCCTTATCTCCGGCTTTTAACAAAATTAATCCTTTCAAATTTTGAAATTTTGCGAGAGTAAGCGGCTACCTGCTCGCAGTGTGTGTTGCAGAACACATTATCACACACCGCAGGAAGCAATCTCATTTTTTTATAGGATTGCCGCACTCACTTCGTTCGTTCGCAAACTTTAATATTTTTTATAAAGCTTCCACTGCATTTTTAATTGCATCAAAGTTAACCTGTACACCGGGATTTTCTGTTACTTCAACGTATCTAATTATCCCATCTTTATCTATCAAGTAAACTGCTCTTTGGGCTGTTTCTTTCTGTCCATGGGCAAATTCTGGTTGAACAACATCATATTTCCTGATAACTTCTTTATTGAAATCGCTTAGTAACGGAATTGTAATCCCGTTCTTCTCGGCAAATGCCTTTTGAACAAATGTTCCGTCAACACTTATGCCCATTACTTCAGCATTCATATTTTTATATGAACTAAAATTATCGTTCATTGTGCAAATTTCCGTAGTGCAAGTGCCGGTAAATGACTGTGGGTAGAACAGCAATACTACATTTTTTCCTTTTAATCCACTAAATGATACTTGTGTAAGATCTGCTGAGGGTGTGAATGACGGTAATGTGAAATCAGGTGCTTTATCTCCAACTTTTAATGCCATGGTAATACTCCTTTTTCTCATCCTGAACGAAGTGAAGGATCCATTTCCTTAAACCTGCTCAGAGTATTTATTTATAATTATTATTTTCAATCCGAAATCAAAAATCCGCAATCCCAAATTAAATATTTATCGCCTCACCATAAGCATCAGCAGTCGCTTCCATGATTGCCTCTGCGAGTGTCGGGTGAGCGTGTACTGTCCTGATAATCTGCACATGTGTTGTTTCAAGTGATTTACCCAGCGTTACTTCCGCAATTAATTCACTTGCTTCATTTCCGCAGATATGCGCTCCAATAAGCTCATCATACTTTGCATCAAATATTACTTTCACCAAACCTGCAGTTTCACCAACTGCCCTTGCTTTGCCGCTTGCTGAAAACGGGAACTTGCCTACTTTCACTTCATAGCCAAGCTCTTTAGCTCTTTTTTCCGTCAAACCAACTGAGGCAACCTGCGGCTGGCAGAATGTTACAGCCGGTATGCATGTATAATCAATATCCGGAACTTCCAAACCTTTGATTTTTTCAACACAGTTCACACCTTCAGCAGATGCAACATGTGCAAGCCATGGCGGACCGTTTACATCGCCAATTGCATAAACACCTTCAACATTGGTTTTGTAATCAGCATTAACTTTAATAAATCCTTTATCAACATTTACGCCAAGCTTTTCAAGTCCCATATTTTCAACATTGCCTGTGAAGCCCACTGCTACAAGCGCTATATCACTTTCAATTTCAGCGTTATTTTTTCCGCTTACTTTTGTTATGACTTTTTCAGTCTTGCTGTTTGGAGCAGTTTTTTCAACTTTAATACTTTCAACTTTCGTACCTGTCATAATATTTATGCCAAGCTTTCTGTATTCCCTGCCAACAACATCGCTTATCTCCTTATCTTCCATTGGAAGCGGCTGGTCAAGCATTTCAACTATAGTAACTTTTGCTCCGAATGCATTCCAGAAATATGCAAACTCAATGCCGATAGCGCCTGCACCTATAATAGTAACGCTCTCGGGAAGTTTATCAAGCACAATTCCTTCCATAAATGAAAGCACTCTTTTTCCATCAAAATTCATTCCTGGAAATGCCCTTGCCTTTGAGCCGGTAGAAATTATTGTATGCTTTGCGGTAATTTCTTCAATTACTTTTCCGTCTTTCTTAACTTCTATCAGCGTTCCTCCATCAACTTTTTTAAGCGAGCCAAAGCCTGCAAAAAAAGGAATCTTGTTTTTCTTCATCAAATATTGAACGCCTTTTTCAGATTTATCGGCAACATCACGCGAGCGTTTTACAACTGCTGCAAAATCAAACTCAACACCGCTTGCAGTTATGCCAAATTCCTTAGCCTTTTTCATTGAATGCATAACTTCCGCAGCCTTTAGTAATGATTTGGAAGGAATACATCCCCAATTCAGGCAAATTCCGCCTAAGCGGTCTGCTTCAACAATGGCGGTTTTAAATCCCAGCTGCGCTGCTCTGATGGCTGCTGTGTACCCTCCGGGACCGCCGCCAACTACTACTACATCAAATTCACTTTTTGCCATTTACTTATCCTGTTTTCCTTTAAAGGAAAATTTATAATTTAAATTTTTTTATGGTGTTCGCAAAAATACGCAATTAAACGGATTTACTCAATTGAGTTAATTTTACCTTAAGGGCATCTCTAAAAACTAATTTTTTCTCGCAAAGTCGCAAAGTTCGCAGAGAAAAAAGTTGAATTATTGCGAAACTTTGCGTTCTCTGCGTCTTTGCGTGAAATATTTTTATTCATTTGGTGAGTT
>JAYTUN010000012.1:0-11908 GCA_043744495.1 Ignavibacteria bacterium | reverse complement strand
ACTATTTAACTTCATTCATTAAAAGACTCTTAAATCGAGAAATATATAACCCTTATGAATTTAAAGAAGTTGTCGGTTTACTGTCGTGTACTTAGATTTATAACTCACCTTACGCAATATAGGTGAATTTAAAGATATAAACAGTTAAAATTGTAGAACATAATTTATAAATTAGTCATGGATAAACAATTATTAGAACCGTACACAGATTATCTTATAAGTTCATTTTCATATACAACAGCAACAGGAATGTCAATAATAACTGAAGGAGAAATTAGTCATGACAAAATTTCTAGATTTTTAAGAACTGAAGAAATGACATCACAAAAACTATGGGGTTTAGTAAAGAAAACAGTAAGAGATATAGAAAGCGAAGATGGGATATTAGCAATAGACGATACTTTAGAGGAAAAACCATATACAGACGAGAACGATATAGTGTGTTGGCACTATGACCATAGCAAGGGTAGATATATAAAAGGAATAAATATAATAAGTGCGTTATATTATAGTAACGAAGTTAATATTCCAGTCGGATTTGAAGTAGTAAAAAAGACAGAGAAAGTAATTGATTCGAAGACACAGAAAATAAAAAGAAAGAGTAAGAAGACAAAAAACGAGATGTATATTGAATTATTAAAAACTTGTTCAAGAAATAATCTAAAATTCAAATACGTGTTAAATGATGTCTGGTATGCTTCCACAGACAATATGAGTTATATAAAAGATGAAATAAAAAAAGATTTTATAATGCCTTTGAAGAGTAACAGAAAAATAGCTTTAAGCAAGAAAGATAAATTAAAAGGTAATTATGTAATAATAGGGACACAGGAACTAAAACAGGGCTTAATCTATGAGGTATATTTAGAGGGAATAGAGTTCCCTTTACACCTGACAAAACAAATCTTTAAAAACGAAGATGAAAGCGAAGGAGTCTTGTATTTAGTTAGCAGTGATCTTACAATAGCATACAACCAAATAACAACAATCTATCACAAACGGTGGAAAGTCGAACGTTATCATCAATCATTAAAGATGAATGCAGGTCTTTGTAAATCTCCGACAAAAACAATAAGGACTCAAACAAATCATGTCTTTGCAGCAATATATGCTTTTTTTAAAATGGAATGTTTGCGGATGATACAAGATGTAAATCATTTTGCAATGAGGGCAAAGATTTATTACAAAGCTATAAAAGTAGCTTTTGAGGAGGTACAAAAATTAACCATTCAGCTTGCTGCAACATAAATACATTTTTTTTGATTTTGCGTAAGGTGAGTTTATAAAAGTAAAAACATACAAACACGGAGTGCACACAGAGCAATCAGGCAGTATGGCTGTTTATTCAGAAAGCTTTGAGATTCGTTTCAGACAACTATGACTGCTTTAGCTCCGCAAGGAGCCCCTTCGGGGCAGTTTCGTCCACACCAATCCGCGCCGATCCGAAGGATGCTACGCAAGGCGGGTACTTGCCAAGAATGCTTTGCAAGGCAGGTCAAAAGAAAGCCACGAATTACAACTTTCAAAAAACGAAAGTCAAGCAAAGAAAAGCAAAAAGAGAGCCACGAATTTCACGAAAACGACAATTATTGGAATGTTTTTAACCACGTAGCCTATGGACTGCTCCTGCAGTTGGTGATATGTTTGCTTGCCTTGCTGAGTGAAACGAAGAAAGGTAGATACATTTAAGTGTAAAATTAAAATTATTATTATCAAATCCCCATCATTGATTATCGTAAATTTAGATTTAAAGAATAATTGAAGCATAAAGAAAATTAAGGCAATAGTCCCCCTTTTCAAGAGGGATTATGAGCTTCAATATTCTAATAGCCACAATTAATCATTTAACTTTACTTAGCAATAATCACAGAAGGGGATTAGCCTTTCACTCTTTATTTTTGAGATGCCTGCCCGCTAATGTGTCTGTTGCAGAACACATTATCACACACCCCCATGCGTTCCGCTTGGCAGGCAATCTTCACCTTCGGTGAATCCACACCCCTCTCAAGAGGGGAATCACTGCTTATATTCTCCTCTTGAGAGGGGAGGGAGCGAAGCGGAAGGGGTGTGTTAAATAAAGTATAGACTTCTGCAACACACACCATAGGCTGAACCCCCATTTAAGATTTATGAAGGAAAGCACTTTGTGAATAATTGCGGATTAATGAAAATTCAAGATTAATTTCCCCCCTTTTAAAACTTCCCTCGCTACGCTCGTTAAGTCAAGGAGCCAAAGTGGGGATTTGTTAATTACAGACGGGGGTTTATATTTAAAACATTGGATAGAATTTTTCCACTAAAAAGGTGATGAAATAAATAGCAGATGAAAATTGTTTCAAGTATCTTTGTATAACAATCAAATTAATTTCACACAAATATATGAAAAGAAGCATCTTTTTAATGGTTTTTGCATTACTTTGTATCACATTTGCATTTAGAGTTCAAACTCAGACGATCAATCAAAAGCTGATAACGGGCATTCCACAGTTAAGTGGAACGGTTGACGCATACTCGTTAAAGTATGACGCAGTAACAGGCGGATGGTTTTACGGCGCATACGATACCGTAACAACGAAATATAAAATTATTTCGCCAAAGGGTACATCGGGTGAATATACATACACAAATACATATTATGCGCTGTTTGATAGCGAGGGTAATTCATACGTTATTGTAAGCAATACTGTTGCTGATACTGTTTATAAATATTCAATATTAAAGAACAACGATATACTGGCGACTTATGATAACATTCTCAATGGATGGGTTATAAAGGATAATATAGTTTATTATGCAGCGCAGGATGCAGGCATGTATTATTTTATTATATATGATACAAAAACCGGAGCAACTAATAAAAGCAAGGCTTATGAAGATATTAGGCTGGCATACATCCCTGATGGCGGTTACTCAGAAGGTGAGCCAGAGGGTTATGTTGGATTTACCAAAACAGGTAAGCCGTATTACATAGCTAAATCAGGCGGAGAAACATTTTTGGTTATCGGCGGTGAAGAGCAGAAGCATTACAGCGATATCACATGGTATGACCTGAAGTTCAATCAGCAGGATGAACCCTGTTACATTGCAAGATCACAGGGTAAGTTCTACGAAGAAAGAGGCAATACATTTGTAGTAAATGGTACACAGGAATATAAACAGTTCGATTGGGTTTACGGTCCGTTATTATTTGATAACAGCGGCAGCCCTGTTTATGTTGGACAGGATTCAACAGGCGAATATAAATACCGCTCAACAATAATGAAGGGCGGCGAAGTGGTAAGTGCAATTGGAGGAAATATTTATACTTATATGTTCACTCCGCAGGGTAAGCTTGCATATATAACATCAACTGAAAATATTGGCAATGATGGCGTATCAGTTTGGCAGAGTTATTTAGTTATTAACGGAATAAAGAGCAATGTATATACATCAATAAACTCGCCTGTATTCGCGTCAAACGGAGCTGTAATTTTTATAGCATCAGATAAGAGCAATAAATACTTTGTTGTAAAAAATGACGAGGAGATCTCCCAAAAGTACGATTACATCGCGGATGCGCGCTTCCTGACAAACGGAATGCTTTCTTATGTATGCACCAAGTACGGCAATTATGATAAAAAGATCCCGGATAAAAGCTATGTGTTTATTGGCGGGGAAGAGTTTGGTCCGTATAATTTAATTAATGTTGCTGACTGGAAGACCAATACGCAGGTTTTATCAGATAACAAAGGTAACTATGCATATATGGCTGGCGAGCTTGTTGACCCTGTAAACTATTATTACAAATACAAAGTTTACAGCAATGCAGGCGAAAGTAAACAGTTTGATAACGTTAGCGACCCGAAATATATTAATGGTAAGCTTTACTACTTTGCAGGCAACATGAAGAAGAAAGATACTTATATTTATGATTACACACTGTATGTTGATAACAAAAAGCTTGGCGATACATATTCCGCTTACACAGATGTTGTGGTAAGCAGTGCAGGTGTGATGACATTTATTGCATCGAAGGGTAACGATATGTATTTTGTGGAAGTGAAGCCGTAAGGAAATAAAAAGTAAAAAGGCAGAAGTAAAAAAGGCAAAAGTAAAAAAGCAGAAGTAAAAAAGCAGAAGTAAAAAAAGTTTTTCAGAATCCCTCTTCTAATCAGGGGGATTTTTTTATTGGCATAAAGTTACCAGGGAAAGTAATTTGCAATAAAAGTATATTTGTTCAAACTCACTAAAGAGATTCTTCCTTCCTTCCGCTACGCGGTTTTTAGGCAGACGCGGAGTTTACCCCGCACTTGATGCGGGGCTCAGAATTTGTAATTATACCGATTACGGCGAACATGCGGCCGGATCTTGACTTATCACGGCGATAGGAATGAGTTGATGAATCTTCATAAGTACAGATAGGGCAGTGCTCAATGTTGGCATGTGATACTCCCGCAGCCAAGAGGCTATCATTAACAACAGATACAGTATCAACAAGATACTTTACATGCGCACCATGTTTAGGCGCAACATACTTTTCGCTAAACATATCAGCCACATCCTTATCAACCTCGAAACTCTTTTTGCTTATAGCGGGTCCCATAAATATTATCAGCTCCGCTGGGTTTGTACCAAACTCTTTTTGCATGATGACAATTGATTTTCCTGCAATATTTTTCTGCGTTCCGCGCCAGCCGGAGTGAACATTTGCGATGACATTATTTTCGGGGTCATACATCATAACAGGCATGCAATCAGCCACCGAAATAACAAGGAACAGGTTTTTATGCTGTGAGATAAGCGCATCGGTCTGCGGATATAAGCTGGGTGATGATATTATTGTCACGCCATCAGCATACACCTGGTTTGCGTGGACAAGATTTGACTCACTGATGCCAAGCGAGCCGAAAAACCGCGCACGGTTTTTCATGACGGCAACTATATCATCGCCAACGTGTTTGCTTAAGTTGTTGAAGTTTGGCGGTTCGTTTTCATCACGTGTTGATATTCCGTGGATAAGGTTTTGGTCTGATGAGAGTGATTTGCTTTTTATGATTTGAGTCATTTTCATGTAGAAAGATCGCTATCAATCATAATAAATAAAATATTTTACATTTATACGAATTATGATACTTATGTTCTTTTTGTCTTGACATCCCGTATCAAGTACGGGACAGGCGCCAGAACCCAAAAAGTCAAGGCTGATGAAATACGACTAAAACTTTTTGAACGCAATAGATGCAAAAAATAACTCAACTTCGTCTCAAACAGATATTTTGCATCTACATTATGCGTTCTCAAGTTTTTTAACGCTGTTTTTCATATGCCGTTTAAAAATAAGTTCTCTTATGCTGATTACTTGCGCAGAGTCCTCTAAAATGATAAGACTGTGAACGGATATTAGTTTTTTTATACCCTCCCCTTCGGGGAGGGTATTCAGCACCGTAGGTGCTGAATGGGAGGGGTCTTACTCCAGCATTTGCATTAATTGTGATATGTAATAATTGAATTTCCATGGGTCGTAGAAACCGTGTTTTGCCTGTAGTGTTTCATCAATTGAGCGGAGATATTTGTCATCTGTTAATGCGGGGTTATTTTCATTCCATGCAGGCAGCTTATCTTCGAAAAGATCAGCGAATTTTTGCGGGTAAATATAATACCGCTTATCTTTTATTATAATAAATCCTTTGCCTCTGGTTGGAATAATATTACCAGCCCATTTGCGAAGCGTTACAGCGCCCGATTGCGTTGAAGGATCAATTATAAAAGTATCAAGAGATGTGATAATAACAGGCGCAACATGATATGCCCATTTTGAACATTCATTACCTGATCGCAGGTAAACATGAGGCTTATATTTGTATATTTCCTTCTGTGAATTTCTTTTGCAATCAGCAATTAGCCATGCTTTTGCTATCACAATATTCGGAAATTTTTTTTCAACGATGCGGCTTATTATATGCACGCGTGATTTACAGATGTTGCAGTCATCAAAATCTATTAGCGAGCTGAGAGAGCTTATGTAATTGTACACAGAATCAATGTCTGCGGGGATTATATCACTTGCGGCGATAGTATCGGAGTGCGTGCTGTATTCAATTCGCTCGTATTGGGAGAATACAGGAGCAACATAAAATGTAAATATTAAAAGTGTAATGTATATGAAATAATATTTCAAACGGAAATAGTTTAGTTTAATCATTGTAAAATGTGACCACTCCAAATCCGGCATACGCCGGATTTTTCCCCTCCTTATAAAAGGAGGGGAGCTGTGATATTCAGTACGAACCTATGAGCACAGCTGAGACATTCCATGCGCTTGAGCTTGTGCCTTCCTTCCTCCCGCTTCGCGGTTTTAAGGTGTAGTGGTTTTGCCATTATGACGTTTAATATTTTCCTATCAGTACCGCTGAGACATTCCATGCGCTTGAGCTTGTGCCTTCGGGTTTGCCCATTGGAATATAAACCGAAATTGTATGCCTGCCGGGCGAGAGCCCTTCAATTGGAATATCAACAGGTATTGATGTTGAACCCGGACACCATCCTGAACGGCTGATGTCACTTGAAGACATTCCGTTGGGGAAATTTCCTGATGCGGGATTATATTTTCGGTACATTCCGCAATCATCACGCCATGGAATAAAACTGTAAATCTGCTTTCCGTCAACGTAAATTTGATTTAATTTCTTATTGAATTCATCACCATTCTCCCAGCCGCCGTGTCCCGTACTGATGTATCGCATTGTCACCGATTTCAATCCTTCGGGAATATCAACTGTAACCTTTAACGTATCACTACCGAATATTGTTGCATACTCCTGCCGAGATGCTTCCATGATATTAGTTGTGAAGATAACGGGCTGTATCCACGCCGGCTTAACAGGTACAGGTTCCATCGGAACTTCATCAGGGAAATATTTAAGCTTTAAGCTGACTGAGTGACCGCCTTTATCATAACAGCCTATGAATATTCCGAACCATACATCACCTGCAAGAGCGGGAAGCAGTGAAGTGATATCCTGTTTATATATTACGGAGTCTTCCCACTTAACACCATAAACCTGCACCCGGCTATTGTAATAATTAATTCCAAATGGTGTGATGAAGCGCAAAAGTTCTATAGGGGGAGTGTATTTTTCGGTAAGCGTAAATCCATTGTACTGCTTAGAATCAGTTGAAGGATAGAGGGGTAAAGCTTTTATCCCGTTTATGAAGGCATCAATAAATGTAATGGAGGTATCACTTACTGCTGAGGGGATAATAAAGCAGGAACCGGTTCTGTCATAAGCGTCTCCAATGGATCGCTGGGTAAGCTCAGCAATTACAGTGTGCTTTTCCATGTCCCGTGGTAGTGTAACTTTTTTAAGTATGACCGTACCTTCTGAAAAACGGTAAGTTATTCCTGTTTCATTTGTGAAGAGGTTTATTATTGTATCACCAAAATTTATTTTTTCTGACGTGAATACCGGTATGATTGTGTAATTCTGCGATATAACTTTATCCTTATATAAAGGAAGCTCAACAATTTCGCCGAAAGAATCAGGTAACTTTAAATTGAGAGGAGTAAGCTCAATACTTTCCGCGGATATTTCAAAATTTCCGTTGCGTACTATCTTTAACACCAGTCCAAGCGCGGGACCTATATTAATAGATGGCGTTCCTTTAAATTCCGTACGGGTTGTGTACCAGATATCAATATGGTTTGAACGGATCACAACGTGAGCTTTATTGCAAAGGTAGCCAAGGATTCGTATAGTATCACTTTGCAGCTCAGGCACCTGGTAATTGTCCAAGAGTTCTTCAGCAGTTATTATACTTCCATCTTTAAGTATAGTTGATTGATAAGTTTTGCCGGTTGTGTAATCTATGAAGAAGTTTTCGCCGGATGCATTTATGTATTTTGATATTGTAGGCGATGCTTCAAGAATAAGAGGCGGAGCGCCTGAGGGCTTTCCGTTGGAGTAGAAATTATAGGTTATACGGGCTGTGGATTGAGAGAAAATATGAGCGGTTACAGCCAGCAATAGTAAAATAATATATTTCATCTGCAAAAATACGAAAAAAAGATTTATAGAGGGAGGAAGTAAAATTGATTGGATCCTTCGCTACGCTCAGGATTAAACCAAAGTAATTTTTGTAACCTCAGGTGGGCAGTTGATGCGGATAGGGAGACCAACGGAGCCTATGCCGCGGGAAACATACATATTCGATTTGCCAATTTTATATATACCTTCAATGTACTTGCTTACTGATGCTGCAAATGAAAGATTGAAGTTACCGAATTTTATCGGTACAACCTGTCCGCCGTGAGTGTGACCGGAAAGAACGAGATCAATTTCTTTTTTAGCTAGTATATCAAATCCGTACGGTTTATGACATAGAAGTATTTTTGGCGATGAGCTGAATTTAGGATCATTGTTTACCAGAAATTCGTCCATAGCACCGTAATACTTGAGGACTTCATCCATTCTTGCGCCGGATGATTGTGTATCATCAATGCCAAGTAAGTAAAGCTCTTTGCCTTTAATGTTCAGCACGCGGTGTTCATTTCGAAGGAGCTGAACAGGTGATTCATTATTCAGAGCTTTAGCAACATAGTCAGCGTCATGAAAAAAATCGTGATTGCCAAGCGAGCCGTAAACACCGTGTTTGGCTCTCAGGTCACGGAAGGCTCTTGTAAGCAAGTGAATATCGCGTGATTCATAATTAACGAAGTCGCCGGGGATACATATAATATCAGAGCCGAGAGAGTTTACCACATCGGCATACTCGCGAATTTCGTCTTCGTTCATATATTGCCCGGCATGAATATCACTAAGCAGAGTAATTGTTGTGCCTTTAAGCTCGGAAGGGAGGTTATCAATTTTAATATCCTTAAAATTAATTTCGTATGAATCATGTTTTATCATACCGTAAGCAGCGCCGGCAAATGCATAAGTTGATATTCCCATAGTTGCATAGCGTACAAAGCGGCGGCGCGAGAGATCAACTGTTTTAACAGACTTTTTCTGCTTAAGTGTATTTATTTTTGTGCGTAACGGCTTAAATATCTTTGCGATCCATATTGGTATCTGGAACGGCAGCTTGATAATTTTTCCGATAAGCAGCCAAATAGAGATTAAAAAAGTTGCAGCTACCCAAACATAGAACGGGTAGAGCGCAATTATTTTAAACCAATCAGGAGGAGTAAACTTTCTTCCCCAAACTATAGATATCACAATAAACGAAACATTAAATATTAAAAACGGAGCAAGTATCCCCCACCTGTGCCGGGGCTTATAAAATTTTGTAGTTTTCCAGTAGTTTATAAACGCAAAGTAAACTAGGGCTTGCAGCCCTAGTAAAACGCCAAAAAACACTAAAACCCTCCAACCCATAAATTGTTAATTCTTTCTGAAAGTTATTGTTATACTAACTTATAATGCTTCTATTATATAAAACGTTTCAAAGAATTTCTTATTGCTTTGTAAAATTTTGTAAGCGAAACCTGCTGAAATTAGACGAATATAGAAATCATCAAGCTCCATATCGCTTGATACAATAAAGCAAATTATTCCATTTGGAGTCAGGAAGTTTTTTGCTGTCAAAAGGAATTGGTCTATTACTTCAAGGTTGGGTCCGCCTTTGAATGCACGCTCGAAGTTATAACGGGGGTTGCCTTTGTAATAAGGGGGATTGAAAAAGATGATATCGAAGCCCTCTGACCCCTCCCTTGCATCGCCATAGGTGCCGCTTTCCCTCCCCGAAACTGCCGGGGCAGTCAGGAGGGAGGGGGTTGTTTTGATCGATTCGAATAAATCAGATTCAAAGACTGTAATTTGCGATGAAAGTTTATTCAGCTCAGCATTTTCTTTGATACAGCGGACAGCAACGGGATTAATCTCACATGCTGTGCAAACAGCTCCTTTTGATGCTGCAAAAATGCTGACGATGCCGGAGTCGGAGCCCATATCTAAAATTACTTTACCGGTTAGATCAAGTGTTTTAATGTAAGCCGCGAAAATTTCGCTTGAGATGAAATCACGCGGATTGAACACAGTGGGTCTTACTGTAAAAGTAAACCCCGAGATATTATCCCTGACAAAACGCCCCATTTTTGGTTTTACCTTAAAATGGAATTGGTAAAGATAATTTATTTTTCTTAATAGCTTTTTGATAATATTATAAATGTTTGATATACAAAATAATTAAAGATTATAAAAGTTTAAATGAAGAAAGGAAGCGGATAGGGACAAGGTCTTCTTTGGAAAAAATCAAGAACCCCCGTTTGAGATTTTTTATAAAATTAAACTTTTGGATAAATTGAGGATAATTAAATGTTCAAGATTATTTCCCCCCTTTTTAACTGCCAGAGGCAGTCAGGAAAGCGAAAGGGGGGACAAAAGCGAAGATAGTTTCTTAAAAAGAGGGATGCCGCCTTGTGATTGATGTGAAAATCAAAAGTGGTAACATCCACTAGAGATTTATGGAATGAGAGATTTAAGAAGAAAAATCAACTGACGAAGGGTTAAGCTATCGCCCTCCCTTTTTTATACCCCTCCCGCTAAGCAACATAAAGACAGGGAATCGCGGGAACTTCGATTAGCAGCTAAAGTTTATAACCTGTAAAGTCAGGAAAGCCTTCTGCTAAAGTGTCTGTTGCCCCAAAGGGGCTCCTTCGGAGCACAACTCATTATCACACACACCCATGCGTTCCGCTTGGCAGGCAATCTTCACCTTTGGTGAATCCTCCCCTCTCAAGAGGGGAATTACTGTTTATATTCCCCTCTTGAGAGGGGAGGGAGCGAAGCGGAAGGGGTGTGTTAAATAAAGTATAGACTTCTGCAACAGGCACCAAAGCAAGGCAGGCAGGGACTGCTCCAAAGGAGTTCCTTCGGAACAAAAAGCGCATGGGGGATAAAAGCGAAGAATGTAATTTGCGCATCGGGACTGGCTGATACAGGCGGGAAGGCTGCGGCTGTTTATCTGGATCTGATTTTTCATACCGAACAGGTGGTGAAGAATATTTAACCTTACTTAATAATAATTTACCTGCTATTTTTACATGGTGCCTGGCATTGTTCTTTACAAGACAAGAGTTGATCCGCTAAAGGAAGATTCTCTCGGCAGGCTTTTGCACACTAAACAGGGATTGAAGGAGCGCAACTGGCTGGTGCTTTGGGAATGCAAAAGCCGGGGAATTTCTCTATCACTCAGGCTATGCAGTGGATACTCAAAACCTATCACACATACCGTAGAAGCATACGCAGGAACATATTTAGTGGTGAAGATTTATACTGAATGAGCGAAGCGAATGAAGAATTCATTTGGAAACAATACTGGAAATTTAAATAAGAAAACAGATTTTTAAATATATTATAAATGGATCCTTCGTTTCATTCAGAATAAAAAAATGGCAAAGAAAAAACCAATACAATTAACACGCTTTGGAGTGTATGCAATTTTAAAACATAAAAACAAATTCATCCTCGTTCAAAAGGGCAAGGGTCCCTTCAAAGGCAGGTGGGACCTGCCCGGCGGCAAAACGGATTTCGGCGAAACGCCGGAGCAAACCCTTAAGCGTGAATTAATTGAAGAGACTGGGCTTAAGCTGAGGTCATATAAATTATTAACAGTAGCCGCATATACACATGAATCTAAAAAGGAAGTATTCCATCATACGGGAGTGTTGTTCGTTGCCGAAGCAAAGGATATAAAGAAATTAAAACGTGAGCCTGACGGCAACGATTCATTCGGCGCTGAAATATTTTCATTAAAAGAAATCAAAAAGCTGAAGCTTACCCCACTTGCAAAAATTGCTTTGAAATGAACATAAACATTTAATAATAATTTACTCAAGTTGACCGCTTGTAACTCGAAACGCTGTTTCGAGCATAAATTATTCTAATCTGGAGGTTCCATTTACAAACTTTAAATCATTATTAAACAA
>JAYTUN010000011.1:0-12047 GCA_043744495.1 Ignavibacteria bacterium | reverse complement strand
TTAAAGCAAAAAACTATTTATTTAGAACAAAAAACTATCTTAAATTGCTTAAATTTCCTGTATATTTCACAAATTTATTAACCTTTGCGGGGATTTGTTTCTCTTTCCTTTCGACCAGCATCGCTCCTGCCTCCACAACATCGCCAAATGAATTAATCTGTTTCCTTTTGGTTATCCCGCTGTAGAATACTATCCTGTGCATTTCATTCTGACCCTTGCCGGTTACTAAATGCCTATGCCGTTTTATTTTATCTGAAACCTCAAAACCGTTTATTCTATTCATTAATTCCAAAAAATTAAATTAAACATATATAAATTAGGCTTAAAAATTAATAAAAAATAACCCAAAATTAATACCTATTATACAAGCCATTAGCACGTGCCTATCGGTTTAAATGCTTTAAACAACAAATAAATTGTTATACCTGTAATATTTATGTATTTAGCATTGATATTTTGAAAATCAAAACAAATTGATTATATTTGTGAGTAATCATTTTTATTTCCTGTATCAGCCTAAATACTGCCAAATGTTTAGGCTTTTTTTTAGCTGCTTGCGAAGCCAAATCTATCATTATATTCATTATAATTATATATATCTCACTTATATTATTATTTCTCTCTCTATCTATTATTTTATTATTTATTAATCCTTTCCATATATATATGCATACTTTGAAATTGAGAAATCAATAGTTTATCTTTTAACCTGTATTTTGTGCTATTATTCAGGGGTGTTGTAGTAATCATTCCCTAATCATTTCCGAACCATTCCCTAATCATTCCCTAATCATTCCAAACCACTAGGCTACTGCTATACAATCTGTGGGTATATATCAATTTCATATCACTTTTATATGATTTGTTACAAGTGTAAACCTATTAGCATATACAATCTTGTCAAGATATGCCATTTGAATATATGATTAAGCCATATATTTCATATCATATATATGCTGTTTATAGGGTAGTATATATCAATCACTGCTTGCTTTTAAATATAGTCTAATTCAATCAGAAACATAGCAAGGTTTAGTTTAAATGGTTTCACTGATAATTATTACACAAAACGCCTTAAAACGCATTGTAGGGCTTGTTTTGTATATCACTTAATAAGGTTTATGGCTTGTCTAAGGTCATTAACTCCCAAATGAATGTATTTTTCAGTGGTTATCAAATCGGAATGCCCTGCAATAGCCTGTATTAGTCTTACATTGCACCCCGCTAAAACTAAATTGGTTATGAATGTATGCCTTAAACAATGAAAATGGAATATCTCATTTAATCCTGCTTTCCTTAAAGCCTTTTTAAAGCTCTTAGAAATGAAATCACTTGCATAACGGAAACCCTTTTTATTAAACAGGTAAGTTTCAAAATAGTTTAAATCCATAACATTGCTTTTAGGAATGATTGTATTTAGCAATGCAAGTAAGCTATCGTTAATAGGGATATAGCGGTTTTTACCTGACTTTGTTTTAAAATTAGACTTATTGTTTATACTCAATATCCGTTCACTTAGGTTAATATCTTTTAGCTGCACATTCAGGACTTCATTTATTCTTAACCCTGTGAGCAAAGTAAATCTAACAATATTTTTTAATACAGGGCTTTCAATCACTGAATAAATCTTTTCTATATCGGTATCACTGAATATTAAAGGCTTTTTTTCAGCAAGTGGAAACTGTTTAACGTTTTTAAGTGGATTTTTTTCTAACCAATTCCATTTTATAGCAATGTTAAAAATAGCTTTTATTACTCTAAGTTCAATATTGCAAGTGGTCTTTGAAATGGTTTGTATTCTGGTAGCTTTATAATGTTCAATATCCCTTGCATTGTATAACGTTATCGGTTTACTGCCTAAAATTGTTTTAATCTGTTTGAAAGTGTATAGGTAAGTTAATAAAGTTCCTTTACTAAGATTATCAGTTACATATTTTATTACTTCACTCTCAAGGGTTTCAAGATATATTACAGGGCTTATAGGTTTACTATCCCGTTTTATGAATGACTTTAAAAATTCCCGTGCAGATTTTTTATCTTTGCAGTGAGTTGAAATGGATTTTCTTTTATTGCTTGTAGGGTCTTTGTAAATGAGATAAAATACATTAGAAGATTTACGCCTGAATAAAAACATAATACACCCTGTTATTTCTTAACAGTGATATACTAATTTATATACTTATCTGAAAATTTATAAGTTTCTATGATTTAATAACCTGTAACCTACAGCTTAGAAGGCTGTCGCTCTATCCGATTGAGCTATGGGCGCTAATTAAAACCATAATTAGAGAATCTGTAACCTATCCCGCAAAGCGGGATCGCTCTATCCGATTGAGCTATGGGCACTAATTAAAACCATAATTAGAGAACCTGTAACCTATCCCGCAAAGCGGGATCGCTCTATCCGATTGAGCTATGGGCGCAAATGAAATAACCTAAAACCTGAATCAAACCTATCCCGCAAAGCGGGATAGGTTTATGATATACCGACCAGAGAGTATGTGTACAAAATTTCAAATAATAAGTTACAAATATAAAAAATCTGCAAATTAAAAGAAATATAATTAATATTCGCTATTTATACTTAATTTTCAATATAAGGAGAGTGGTCATAAAACCTATTGATACTGTATTAGCTGCTATAATTGGGATGCTGTTTATCATGATTCCGTAGATAAGCCAGGTTATCAGTCCAAATTCAAGCATAATTACCATAGGGAATGATATGTCCTTGGTATGCTTCGTCTTAATGGCTTTTATTGACTGGGGTAGGTAAGCAAATGTTGTTAATGATGCAGCTATCAATCCCAAAATAAGTATAAATGTATCCAAGTTATTGTATCTGCAGTCTAATATTCAATCCCGCTTCATTTGTAGTTCTTGTTGTTATCTGCAGGTTAGAACCGGTAGGCTCAATTTTGGTATATTTATAAAACAACTGCATTGTTACACTTCTGGAAAGATTATATTGTATAGAAGGATTCAAAGTAGTTGAAGTGGATCCGTTTTGTGAGTTAGATTCCCAAAATCCGCTTAAAAAAGAATATACCAGGGGATCATTTTTTGTTCTTGTATATGAAAATGATATTGTAAGGTTGTTTTCCAATGAAAGACCAAATATAGGCAATGAGAATCCGGATTTAGTAAAACTTGCATTTATAGCAAGATCGTTTGTGGCAGTATTAGTAAGTTTTGCATTATTCGGATCCATAAGGTAATTTTTGGTATTGCTAAGCTTAAATGATGCGGTAAGATTTCCGTCTGAGATAGGTTTAAATGTGAAGTTTACCCCTATTAAAGGAGTGAATCCTGATGTCAAAGCCTGTGCACTTATATATTCAGGTGTTCTGCCGTCATAGCTGAGAACTTTTCTGTATTCACTCGAGTACCCGCTTTCCAATGTAACAGATTGTGCAAAATTAGAGAACATCTCAAATTTTTCAATTCCTGTTAAAGTTAGCGTCCAACTGGGGAAAGGGAATGATACCAGGTTCTTTTCAAAATTTTCGGCGAAGAATTTAGCCTGGTTAACATTAGTATCCGGAATTCCTAATTTATCTTCAATAACTCCTGATGAAACAAAAAAGCTGGGTCTAGTAATTGTTCTGATTTCAATTGAATTAACTGGCAAACCAATGAATCCAAATGAATCAGTATTATAAGTTAATGAATTTATTGTTCCTGTACCTGTTTTATAAGTAAAGTTTATTTTTAAACTATTAGGAAAAATAGGATTAATAAAAGTATTAAATGTATATGAATTATTAAGATTAAAGTTATCTGTAAGTGATAAAAGCGGGATCCTTTTTCCCGGGTCAGTTTGCCATCCCAATTGATACATCCTCGATGGTCCTAAATATTCTTTTGAACCAAACTGCATCCAGAAATTTCCAAAACCCGGTCTTCCCTGTATAGCTGGATTTTGCAATTGTTTGGTTTGTGCAAAAGTAACTGATATCTGTTCAGGAATGAAAGTTCCTAAGAGCTTAATCAGGTCCTGTGGGTCCTGATTCTGATATCCCTGCTTTGAACCGCCCATAATATTATTTTTAGGCTTAAACAATTTAAATAACTGACTGATCTTTAAGAATGCTGTTGCCTGCAGGTCAGTGTTATATCCAACATTACTTCCCTGAGCATTATTAAATTGCGATGCACGCCAACCATAAATAACCCTGTAGCTGCTTGTAAGATCAATAAAATCCCTTAACCCCGGAATATTGAATTTTGGATTTATTGAAACTGTCTGTGAGTAATCTAGATCTTTGCCCCAGTTAATTAGTCCATTATTAAAAAATATATCATCAAAGATTTGGCTTTCATTTCTTTCGAGCCTCAAGGAATCGTTGGTTGTTTCAAGGTAGGTTAGATCACTTCCTGAACGGAAAGAATAATCTCCATGAACGTTAACAATCCAGTTTTCAATGAATTTCCAGTTCATGTTAAAGCCCCTGTTTGCATCAAATTGCCTTGAAACTGGACTATTATTAAAGCTAGCCCTTAATTTTTCATCACCGCGTCTTCTGTTAAAGCTTCCCGAAAGTGAAATATTATTTGTAAACAAGGGAGCCAGCGGCATGAAAGGAAAGAAGAAATACATTCTTGCTTCTTTAAACTCTTCACCAAAAGGAAGGAATTTTCCTATCTTTAAATTAAGTGAATTCATCAGGTCAATATCTGAGCTTAAACCTACAGATCCGTTCATATCCCATGCGTTTTTGCTTTCAAGTGTCGGGTTTCTTTCTGTGTAGGTATTTCTGACAAAATTCACCTCAATCTTATTTAATATCTGTTTAACAAAGAAATTCTCACCAGGAAATGTAAACTTTGCTCCGCTGACAGAAAATCTGTTAGCTATTCTCAAAGTTTGTGCGGCAACACGTATGCGGTCAGCATAATATTCGGCAGTTTCCTGGCTGCCAGTTTGAGCAAGAATTTCAGCATACTTGTTATTTGCGGCTGTTTCAAGTTCGATATCAGTTGCAGGCAGATATTTTGGTTTATCAAGAACTTCAAGATGCGAAAATGAAATTGGAATTGTGAAGAAATTCTTGAACTTGACCGAAACATATTTTGATAGCAGTGCATTAAGAAGTTTATGTGCATTAAATAACCCTGAAATTTCCCAACTGTTTGCCGTTGTAAGATTACCAAAACTTCTTTCAAGTGAATGGAAATTAGGATCTGTTTTATTATAACTAAAATTAAGTGTCGCAAGATCTGCAATCTTTAAAGATGTACTCAAAGTGAAAGCATACCCGCTTGCATCATTGGTTTTAATAACCCTCATTTCATCGAACCAAACCGAACCTGTTAGTTCTTTGGTTATGATAGGGTCATCATTATTATTATATACACCAAGTGTTATTTGTCTTACATCTCTAATAGAAGGTCTTCCTATAACACCATACATAGCTCCAGGGGGTCCGTTAATTACAGGTTCATAATGAATTATTCCAAGGCTATCTACTTTTTGTTTAATTGAAGTAAGATCGCTTAAATTAATTACCACTTCGTTAAAAGTATTCCATGGTGTCATCGGTCTAACATCTGGTCTGATTGGAGCCCTGTACTCATAATAATTTGATGTATCGTTTCCAATTCTTATAACTACAGCAGCATCATATTTGCTTGAATTTGTATATGAAAATGAACTGTCTCCATTTACGAATACTTTTAATATCTTATAATTTATAAGATCAAGAGCCCTGGTATTGTAAGATTTAAAAATATATTTGCCCTGTCCAGGCAGTATGTCCGATACATCAAGTGATATTGACTGTTCGTTTGAAAGTACATTTTGGTTAACCTGTGACTGGTCCTTTTGTCTTAATCCCTCAACGGGAGGGGAGTAAATATTAGGATTATCTTCTATGTTTACAACAGATACTGTATATGTTGTATCGTTCTTGTTTGATTTTACCCATTGATTACCAACCAGATTAAAATCAACTATCTTAATCTGTGTGTTCTGTTCAAATCCTTTAAACCAAACCCTTGCAAACTGAATATTAGTTAAAGTAGCATTATTGCCAACGGTTCTTTTCCACTCCTCCAGCGGAATAATGAACTGGTACCAGCCTGCATTTCCACCACCTGCTATGAAAGGGTGGTTGCCAAAAGATGCTGCATCAAGCGGAATAACGTATTCAAAATAATTATTAATAAGATCCAGATTACCGTTATTATTAAGATCCTCTGTATCAATTCTTTTTGCTTCAGTAAGGTTTGTTGCATTTTGTTCTGTACCGTTAAAGGAAACATAATTATTGCTTCCCTGAACCCATGAATAATCGTCACGGCTTGGGTCACCTCCTGTTTCAGGTCCAAGCAAAGGAAAATATAGAAGTTCTGCACTATTTGGCTGACCATCAATACCGTTATCTTCACCAACATCCAATTGTCCGCTACTGTTCTTATCTTCGGTATGATAATTAGTGTTTGGGTTTGATGAATTTAAAGGCATTATTTTGGATGTAATTATCTTTTCCGATATTGCGCCAAGATCAATTATCATTTTGGCTGAATCATTGAGTAATGGATGCCCACCGTTTACCTGCATCCAGACTTCTATATAATTTATATTTTCATCAAGCAGGTTAGTTTGAGATGAGTTAATGAATTTAAAAATACCGCTCCATTTATCTCTTGGTACTCCTTCAATATCAAAATCTGATTTTTTAATGTAATTATATGCGCCTACAGAATCAGGTTTTATATCCAATACAAATGGTGTTAATGACTGGTTCTGGTTAGTCGCGGTCTGCCTGTTTGGATACACTTCAATAATAGGGACATTATTTAAGAGATTGTACCAGTTCAGTCTTCCGCGTTTTCTGCTCATTAAACTATCTCTTTCAGTATCACTTAATATTCCGGGCACGAGTACATTATCGTAGGGAATTGAAGATAATGTCCAAGAAAGTGGGTTAAGTCCAAGAGGAATTGTTTTCTTTACACCTTCAAAATCATCAATATATGCAACGGCTTCGCCATTATCACTTGGTATTATGCTTTTTAAAGTATTTGGGTCAGGCAGCATAAAAGCAATTTCACCTTTAAAGTTAAGGATCGATTCTTCTTTTGTGTTGTAACCCGGTATTTTATTTACAAGCTTTGTTAAGAAATTTGTTTTAATATCAGTAGAAGCGTCAAAGCCGATAATAGTATTGTTGGTTGGTTCTTCACCAATCCGAATTTTATTGTTTAGGGTCTGTTGTTTTAAATTGATAAGTGTAAATCCCAGGTAAGTTGTTTTATTGAACTGAAGCTCAGCCCTTGTACCAAGCAGAGTTTTGGAAGCAAGCTGGAAAAGATCGTTTGTTTCGTAAGTAATTTTCAAGTTTGCTCCCGCGACCAAGGCGCTGGCATTGATAATTAAAAGCTCACCCAACGAATAATCAATTGAGTAATCAATACCTGCTAGTAATTCAACAGAGCCGTTAAATACTTTTACGCTTCCTTCTACAAGATTAAACCCAAGAGAATACCGTGAAGAAGCATCACCTTTAGCTGTACCTTTTAAATTAAATTTTAAACTACCAAAGTTTTGGGCAGTTAATTTTGAAGAAGAATAAATAGTATCGTTTTTCCCTATGTATATTTCTTCAATACCTTTATTGCGAAGAGTAGTAGAAAATGGTCTTAAAGAAGGGAAAATAATATTTCCATTTGTAAGATCCACAGTGTTACCGGGAAAAAAATCAAAATAGTTATCACCATCCGGTAATATAGTACTCGGGTCACCATTTACCCTGTAATCTATACCAGTTATGTTCATATAGGTTTTCCCGCTTTTGGGACCGCTGCCATTATACTGTGGGGTAGGTGTTTGTCCGGGTTCTGAATAATAAATATTAAATGTCAGAGATGATGGATCATTTTTAACATTTCTTACACCCAGGTTGTAAATATTTTTAAGCATCCTGTTCCATAAGCGAGCATAATTGGGATCCTGATCAGGGGGTTTCTGGCTTTCATATCTAAGCAGCTTTAGCTTTAGCATGGCATTTGAAGATACATCATTTACGAAATCACCTATCTGCAAGCCGGTGGCTGTTGAATCATTAAACTTATAAGCTACGGCAATTGCATCCTTACCATAAGCCTGAAGGTTTCCATTTAATGTAATATAACCTGCATAGCGGTTCCAGGAAAACTCTGATGCATCAAGCTTTACAAAGTTACCTATAAGAACATGTCCTGGTATTGCTGTTGTAGTATCTGTAAATACGTATCCGCCGATTGGCTTCACAGCTAATGTATCTAATCCGTAAACAAACCTTTTATTGGGGTTATTTGGTTCAGCATAAACCCACACCTGTACATCAGTAACATCAATTGGAGTGTTTCCATTGGTATAATACCTGGTAAAATACTGTCCCCAGTTCTCATCAAACAGATAGTTTGTTTCCGCATAATCGTATATGGAAATATCAAATGGTGTTTCAACAGAACCACCTGTAATATTCACTTCTTTCTTTTCGCTTTTTTTCTGTGAAGCTATAGTTGTAAGTGTCAATGGTCCAAGCTTGAACTGTGCCTTTACGCCAAAGAGCGCCTGTGTGCTTCCAATTAAATTTGAGCGGGTTTCAAGTGATACATTTCCTGCTTCTATACTTTGTATTACTTCATCAGGATATCCGGTATATTTAAGCTTCAACTGGTTTTCAAATTCAAATGTACGCTGAGAGTTCCAGTCTGCATCTACTGTAAGCTTATCGCCAACGGTTCCTTTTGTAGTTACCTGGACTTCCTGCTTAAAGTTTATATTATTCTGGTTCTGTGATACGGATGTTATTGTCGCAAGATCATTGGTACTTCTTTGGTAAGAAGTTGTAATATCTATAATACCGTTTATCTTCAGGTTAATAGTGGGAGGACCGAAAATAGTTTCGCTGGCAAACGGAAGGGGAATAGTAATTTCAGTAATATTTTTGAAAAGCTTTGTTAGGTCATCTTCAGTTTCAATCTGGTATTTATCTGCAACTATCCTGTAAAATTGATTCTGAACTTCAAGGCGGCTCCTTACTTCAATATATTTATCGAGTGGAATTACCAAAGGAACTTTGAGCTGTTCGCCCTGGAAAGATTCCGTGATAACAACATTATTCAATGTATCAAATTTTACAGTGTATTCTATTTGATTTGATCTATATAGAAGCAAAGGAGATATGTAATTGCCAAATTCAGGAACAGGTTCATCAGTTCTTTCATATTTGAAATTATTAACCCTTGCAGTTGAGTCAATTGGACCCCTGATCTTTGTAGTATCGCTTATCAATGATGTATCAATATAAGAGCCGGAAGTATCTATAAATCCTAACTGGAATTTACTTCTATCTCTGCCCTGGCCGAAAGTATCTTTTACGCAACAAAACAGCACAACAAACATTGCGGCGTAGTAAAGAAACTTAATGTAATTGGTTTTATATTTTAACAATAATATACTATATGATTATAAACCGTATTTATTGCTTCATAGGCATTTTTAGTTTGTAATTACGTAATTTTAGGTTTTGAGTTCAAATAATGCAATACCAAAATTTTTAATTGAAAAATTTTGTCATTCCAGTTTGGGTTACTTTAATTGTGAGGCAATTCGCATTTTATTCAATTTATACTGTTACCTTGTTTTTTTTTCCGAAATATGCTATTTTTATGGATTATTTAAAAATTGTATCAAAAATGTGTGAAAGGAGTAACGACTTCGAATCAGACCATGTCATTGATATCAGCAGCCAATTGGGTAAACCCTCAACTAATGGAATATTAAGCGGTAAAGTACTGGTGCTAAACCAAAACTACGAAGCAATGAGCATTTGCAACGTTCAAAGAGCTGTAGTACTGATTTTCCTTGGTAAAGCTGAGCTTATTTCATCTAAAGATTCGAAGAAGGTTCGCTCTGTTAGAACTGCAATGCCTTTTCCGACAATTGTAAGGCTTAGAGTATATATAAAAGTTCCATATAAAAAAATAGTTCTTTCAAGGAAAAATATTTTGAGGCGAGATAACCATAAATGTGTATATTGCCAGAGAGCAGACCTTCCTTTAACTATTGATCATATTGTACCAAAATCAAAGGGTGGAGACGATACGTGGGAAAACCTGGTAACTGCATGTGTAAAGTGCAACAATAAAAAAGGCGATAACTCACCGGAAGAAGCAAAGATGCCACTTGCGAGAAAACCTTCGAGGCCATCTCACATTACATTTATGAAACATTTTGTCGGCAGGGTGGATGAGGACTGGAAGCCTTATCTCTATATGAACTAAAATCCTGAGCGCAGCGAAGGACCCATTATTTATTAAATCCTTATTATCATAAAATCATAGAAATGCAATAAAACTAAACTATAACTATTAATAAAAAAATCTAAATGCTAGAATACAAAATTTATATTAACGGTGAATTCAGGGATTCTTCAAACAAAGGAACAATGGATGCAGTTAATCCTTACGATAGAACCGTTTTTGCGAAACTGGCAAAATCCACAGTTGAAGATGCAAAGCTTGCAATTAAATCAGCAAGAAATGCTTTTGATAGCGGCGTGTGGAACGGATTAACAAATGAAGAACGCAGTACAATTATTAAGCAGATTGCAGACAAGATAAAAGAAAATTCTGCAATACTTCAGGAGCTGGAAATTAAAGAATCTGGCTCAACTTACAAAAAGTCAAAGGATGATATGTTCTTAACATACCGCGCAGTAAGTACTTTTGCCAAGCTGGCTTTAACTGACTTAAATGAAACACTTGATATATCCAAAGAAGGTGTGAGCAAAAATCTGTTAGTGCGTGAACCAGTTGGTGTTGTATCTGCAATTATACCGTGGAACTTTCCATTGCAGATGGCTGTGTGGAAAATAGCTCCCGCACTTGCAGCAGGCTGCACAATTGTTTTAAAGCCAGCAACTGAAACATCAGTAAGCGCACTTGAGCTTGCAAAGTTAATTGATTCAACCGACCTGCCCAAAGGTGTTGTAAATATCATTACAGGCGATGCAGAAGTAGGAGAAGAAATGGTTACGAATCCTATGGTTGATAAAGTTGCATTTACCGGCTCAACTGAAATTGGCAAAAAAGTAATGTCACTTGCTTCTGCTACCATGAAAAATGTAACTCTTGAGCTTGGCGGTAAATCAGCAAGCATAATACTTGATGATGCCGATCTTGATCTTGCAATAGATGGCTCTGCTTATGCAGGATATTTCCATAACGGGCAGTGCTGTGTAGCAGGTTCAAGATTAATATTAACAAACAAGAATTATGATGAAGTTGTAGATAGATTAAAAATCAAGATTGCAAAGATGAAAATTGGCAATCCAAAGGATAAAGATACTGATATAGGTCCATTAGTAAGCGATAATCAGCAAAAGCGAGTATTAGAATATATTGAAATAGGGAAAAAAGAAGGTGCCAAGCTCGTATATGGAGGGGGAGTGCCAAAAGGATTTGAACAGGGCTGCTTTGTTGAGCCGACACTTTTTACTGATGTTAATAATGATATGAGGATTGCTCAGGAAGAAATATTCGGTCCCGTGATTGCCGTAATAAAAGCCAAAGATGAGAACGATGCGATACAAATTGCAAATGCATCAAACTTTGGACTTGCAGGCGGCGTATGGTCACTTGATAATGAGCGAGCTATGAATGTTGCCAAAAAGCTAAGAGCAGGTACTATATGGATAAATGAATGGCACTTGCTGAATGATAAAGCTCCATTTGGAGGCTATAAACAAAGCGGCATTGGCAGAGAGCTTGGCATTGAGGGTCTGAAAGCTTATACAGAGGTAAAACATATTCACGTTGATGAGATACTTGACCGCAAGAAAAAATTCTGGTATAATGTTGCTGTGCCTCAGGATTGATCACAAGTGAAAAGTAAAAAATAAAAAGGCAAAAAATATATTATCAGTAGAGACGCGGTAGCTCGTCTTTATTTAATGTTACTCAAGTTGACCGCTCAGCTTGCAAATCATTGTTTTTATTTTAACTACGAGTATTAACTCGTGTATTATTAATGAAAATATATTTAGCTTCAGCCA
>JAYTUN010000010.1:0-39602 GCA_043744495.1 Ignavibacteria bacterium | reverse complement strand
AACTTCTCCGAAAGGAGTCCTTGCAAAGCATCCTTTGGATCGGACAATCCTGCTAAAAACATTAAAAATTAAGCAGGGGCCATTTGGCACTATAGTAAGTAATTTTAATTACCAATCGTTTTATCATTATAAGCCCCCTGATTTTCGGGGCTTTTTTATTTTATAAACCCTATATTTGCAGATGAACTTCTCATATCTTGATGTAATAATTGTAATATTGTACCTTGGCGGTATAACTGCTTACGGAATAATAAAAGGCGGGAAGCAGAAATCTGCTAAAGATTATTTTATCAGCGATAAAGCCATTCCCTGGTGGGCTGTGTGCTTTGCAATTGTGGCTACCGAAACCAGCGCGCTTACGTTTATTAGCGTGCCGGGTGTTGCATATCTTGGCAATTTGAATTTCCTCCAAATAGCAATTGGTTATATACTGGGCAGGATTGTTATAAGCTATTTCCTTCTGCCTAAATATTTCGAAGGTGAGCTTTTAACCGCTTATGCTTATTTGGGAAAAAGGTTTGGCTCCAAGACCAAGAATTTTGCTTCAAGCGTTTTTATGATTACACGCATATTTGCTGATGGCGTAAGGCTTTACGCAACCGCTATACCCTTAGCGCTGATTTTAAAAGGATGGAATTTTTTACCAGGGGCGGCTGAATGGCAGATATACTCATACTCAATTATAATAATTGCAATTATTACTCTTGCATATACATATCTTGGCGGAGTTAGAGCGGTTATTTGGACCGATGTGATACAGATGTTCATATACATTGGAGGCGGAATTCTTGCCATATATGTATTAAATGATAAATTGCAGGGCAGTTATACAGAAATATTATCACAGCTTTCCACAAAAGGAAAATTGAATTTTTTTGATCTCTCGTTTGATTTCACAAAGCCATATACTTTGTTTGCCAGTGTGCTTGGCGGGGGTTTTCTTTCAATGGCATCCCACGGCACAGACCAGTTAATAGTGCAAAGGCTGCTTACAACTAATTCGCTGAAAAGCTCACGGAAAGCGCTAATTATCAGCGGATTTATTGTATTCTTTCAGTTTGCATTGTTCCTTTTTATAGGTTCATTGTTATTTATTTTCTTTAATGGCCAGCAAATGAGAGCCGATGAAGTTTTTCCTAAGTTCATTATAAGCTATATGCCAAGTGGTATTTCGGGAATAATTATTGCGGGTCTTCTTGCAGCTGCAATGTCAACTCTATCGGGATCTATTTCAGCGTTATCATCTACGCTTGTTGAAGATATATACAAACCATATTGGGGTAAGAACAAGTCAGAAAGCCAATTGCTTAAAGCGTCAAAAATAATTGCGCTAATATGGTGCGGAGTGCTGATACTTTCGGCATTTTTATTTATGAATTCTTCGCAGTCGGTAGTAGTGCTTGGGCTTTCGATAGCATCATTTACGTACGGAGGTTTGCTGGGTACATTCCTGCTTGGAATTTTCTTCAAACGAATCAGCCAGGTTCCTGCAATAATTGGCTTTGCCTGCGGTATCACGGGAATGATATTTATAATATACTTCACCAAAATAGCGTGGACGTGGTACACGATAATTGGAGTGGCAATAACTTTAATTATTGCTAATATTTCAGTGTTGCTTACAAAGAGGAAAGATATATAAAACCAGACAGGTTTATACCTTTAGTCTGAGAGAGCATGCAAATATACGGCTGTTGAAATAATCGTCCCCCTATAATAGGGGGATTTTTCATTATGCGTAGCATCTCCGGATATAAATATCACTTAATTCCATTAAACCTTTTCAATATCTCTTTGTCTTATAGGTACAAAAGGGTTATAACCATCTAAAAAAAGTGTAAAAAAAATGCAAAAAACGAACAAAAATAACAATAAAAACCAAATAATACTAAAGGAGATAAATAAAAAGTTGAACAAAGCGAAATCCCTGATTAAATCGGGAAAATTCTTAAAACCAACAAAAAAACTGTTTATGCTGGCTTTATCAGCGGTGTTCGCACTGTATATGGCAGCATGTAACGATAACTCGGTTAGTGATAATCAGACAGATGATGAATTTATTACAGAAGTTATTACAAAAGGCTATTCATCACCAAATGGTGAAGATGACGACCTGATGAATAGCGAAGTAAATGACCTTGATGATGGCGGAGCTGTTGGAAATGTTGACGGACTGGATACACCAATTGATTCATTAATGAAATGGGGAAGAAGAATTACAGGTGTAAGCAAATCAGTTACAATTACAAACGAAGGCGATACTATTAAAAACGCGCTTATTACAACTAATATCACAGGTGTATATATTATAATAGGTACGGTAAATGGCGTTGTTGATACAATTTCAAAACCATACACAGAAGAATTTAAAAGAATTGCTGTATTTAAAAGAGTTGATAGAAGCCCAAGACCAAGACATAACTGGAGGCTTTATAAAGTATCAATGCTTGATGGCGAAACAAAAACTCCGCAGCTTGGCACACAGTATGTAGAAATGAACCAGGTACAGGTATATGTTAACGGAAGCCTTCTTTATACATTTGCCGGACCGGATTTTACACAGAACATATTTACTACAAGAAGATTTAACGGTGCAGGAATTCCGGAAGTTCATGCAAGCGACCAGGTTAAATTAGTTGTAAATACATACTCTGCTCAATCAGAGCAGGATATAGTTGCATGGCACTGGGGAAAGAGAAACTTTGGCTTTCACAGGGAACCTTTTGCAATGGTATCACAGACTCCAAACGGCGCAGGATGGGACAGAGTTTATGAAAAGACTTTCACAATTCATAATAACATTAGAGGGAAAAGAATAAACGGCTGCATCAGCGCATCAACACACAAATCATTGTACGATGACAGTCCTGTTGAGTTTGCATCTGACCTTGTTGGAATACCATACAGAGTATTTCCATAAGCGAAGCTAAACGAAATATATGGCAGGTTTGTAAAATAACCGCCAGCTGTAAAACAGTAAATAAAGTCTTCCGGCTCCCCCGGAAGGCTTTTTTAATTTACATAACTCACCTTACGCATAGCAAATTAAAACACATAAGAATCATGTAATGTAATTTCTAAACTTTATGCACAACATGGTTTCCATAAATGCCCTTGTTGCTAAACTCCAGTTTAGCAACTACTTTATGCGAAGCATGCTCTGCATAACCCTCGTCAGTTTGTTTCCAAACAGAGTTTAGCATTTAATATGCTTTCCAATCCCCGCATTCGCGAGGAGGAGTTTGGAAAGCAGTGGATTGTTTTACGTAAGGTAATTTACATAATTTTAAAGACTAATAGAATTTATACTGTGTTTAAGTTAGTTGTTATAGCTATAGTTTTGCTATTTACTTAGTCAAATTAGTTAGTTACTTTAGCTAAACATTTTTAAATTAGTTTTCATAATTAAATAAGGGGGAAGTATGAAAAGGAATTATATATTAAAATTACTTTTCACAGTTTTATTACTCACGGGTTTTTTATTATTTCCATCTTCTGCAAATTCACAGAATTGGAGTGCTCTTGGCACAGGCTCAAATGATGTCGTCAGAGCAATGGTTGTTTATAACAGCCAGCTTATTGCAGCCGGTGATTTCACAACTGTTGGCGGGATCGGAGCAAACAGAGTTGCTTCGTGGAATGGCAGTTCGTGGAGCGCATTAGGACTTGGCACCAACGGCAGAGTTTCAGCTCTTGGTGTTTTTAACAGTGAGCTTATTGTTGCAGGTGATTTTTCGCAGGTAGGTGGAGTGAGCGCCAGCAGAATTGCAAAATGGAACGGAAGCAACTGGCTTTTATTTGGGGGCAACCAAACCGTTAACAATGATATCTATGCGCTTGCATTATTTAATAATGAACTTTATGCAGCAGGCTCTTTTACAACAGTTGGCGGTAACACAAGTAACCGAATTTCAAGGTGGAACGGCTCAACATGGGTAGCAGTTGGTATAGGATTAAACGGAACCGCAAGAACAATGAAAGTATATAACAACTCTTTGATTGTTGGAGGTGAGTTTACTACAGCAGGCGGTATTAGTGCAAACCGTGTTGCATCATGGAACGGTACAACATGGAGCGCACTAGGCTTAGGTGTAAATGATAATGTATTTGCAATGGAGCTAATGAATAATGAACTTATTGTTGGGGGTGCATTTACAAACGTTGGCGGAGTATCAGTAAACAGGATAGCAAAATGGAATGGAAGCTGGTCAGCGCTTGGAACAGGAATGAACAATACGGTTTACTCGCTGCACTTCAGTGGTAGCTTGCTATATACAGGTGGTGAGTTTACTTCAGCAGGCGGAATTGGAGCAAATAGAATTGCAACGTGGAACGGCACTACATGGGCAGCAATGTCAACGGGAATGACAGGTGGAGACCCAATTCAGGTTTTGGCTATTTCTATTTATGCTACATTCCCTTATGCGGGCGGTAATTTTACTAATGCAAGCGGAGTGCAGGTTAATAATGTATCCAGATGGGGAAGCCCGACGGCAATAGAGCCTGTAAGTAATAACATTCCAAATGAATACAGCCTGCATCAGAACTATCCAAACCCGTTCAATCCTGCAACAAAGATAAAATTTGATCTGCCCGAAAGCGGTATGACATCATTAAAAATCTACGATAACCTGGGCAGGCTGGTGAAAGAAATATTGAACAGTAATTTGAGTATGGGCAGCTATGAAGTAAGCATTGATGCTTCGGATTATTCAACAGGTGTGTATTATTATGAATTGAGATCAGGCAATTTCATTCAGACAAAAAAGATGATGATTATCAAATAGCAAATATCAAACCACAAATATTTAATAACAAATACCAAAAAGTATAGAGGGAATATATTATCACGCCTCGCCCGGTCTTTTAATTGTAAATGCCGGGCGTTTATTTTTAAAGGAAAGCATAACAACTAAACCCACCAACCCCAGAATAAACCCAAATCCCGATAAGAACACAGGCAGGAACCACAGGTCCATAAATGTACCTTTTTTTGAATCTTCAGGGTCACTGGGATCATAGTATAAAATTTCTTTATCGCCTATTTTGTATTGATCTGAATTTGTTGCGGCACCTTCAAATTCATAATGTTTTCCCTTCACAGTATATTCCCAAACAGGAATTACCCTTTGATGTTGATTAATAATACTCTTTACCCTCGCTTCGGTTTTCACTGATGAATGTATAAAATTATAATGGGTATATCCAAAGAATATTCCAATTGCCATCATTATTAAACCCGCTAAGATGAGAATTTTTCCCGTCATAAAATATGTACCTTGCCTGATTTAGTTTTCTGAGTATAACAAAAATAGTCTATATGATTGCTTACTTCAAGTAAAAATTTAACAGCGTTCTTTGTACTACGAATATCTTCTAAAAAAATGATTTACGCTCCAAATTGAAGACATTTTACTGAAAATTTTAGGTATTTAATGAAATTTTACAAAAACGTATATTTAGCGACCATATTTTTTAAAAACCATAATAATATAGAAATCACAGTATGCCTAAATTAGTATTATTAAGACACGGACAGTCACAATGGAATCTTGAAAACCGCTTTACCGGGTGGATTGATATTCCACTCTCGCCAAAAGGTGAAGAAGAAGCCAGGGAAGCCGGAGAAAAACTGAAGGGGATGAGCTTTGATAAAGCCTTTACATCAATTCTGCTAAGAGCGACAAAGACATTTGAAATTACCGCGCAGACAGCAGGATTTAAACACCTGATTGCCGAAAAAGATGAGGCACTGAATGAAAGAATGTACGGTGACCTGCAGGGTCTGAATAAAGACGAATGCCGCAAAAAATTCGGCAATGAACAGGTTCACATCTGGCGCAGAAGCTTTGATATAGCTCCACCGGGCGGAGAAAGCTTAAAAAATACTGCCGAACGCGTTCTACCATACTACTATAAAAGAATTGAGCCAATGTTAAGAGAGGGAAAAAATCTGTTAATTGTTGCACATGGTAACAGTTTAAGAGCGCTGATAATGCATCTTGAGAAATTAACCGGCGACCAGATAGTAAAATTAGAAATTCCAACCGGCATTCCTATATTATATGATCTTGATGATAATTTGAATATAATTTCCAAAAAAGATCTGTAAGAAAAGTTAAAAGGTTTGAAAGTTAAAAGGTTTGAAAGTTTGAAAAATTATATTTTAAGAATAAATATTCAAATATGATTAGCTCCGTACTTTAGAGGCTGTCTCAAAACTACTTTAGCGAAAAGCGAAGCGACGAAGCAATCTCATTAATTTAACTAATTTCGAACAATAATTAATTTTGTTTAACTGTAAAACAATTAAAAAATGACTTATGAAACAAGCTCTATAAAGCGGGGTTAAAATTGTGTTCGTGAAATTAGCGTAATTCGTGGTCAAATGATTTTACAATATTTAATTGATGAGATGACCCGGAGGAGTACCCGCTTCGCTTCTCGCAAAATTTTTTACTTAGCGTCTTAGCGTCTTAGCGTCTTTGCGGTAAATTTTTTCTTTGATGTTAAAAATAAAATATGACAGAATACGATAAAGCACTGGAAATAGTTCACAAATACGTGAAGAATGAAAACCTCCGCAGGCATATGTATGCCGTAGCCGAGGCTATGAGTCAGTATGCCCGCAAGTTCGGCGAAGATGAAGATAAATGGAGCGCGGTAGGCTTGCTGCATGATTTTGACTGGGAGATTCACCCCTCTGCAGAAGAGCATCCGGTGAAAGGCAGCGAAATATTAAAAGAGCGCGGTTACAGCGATGAAATAATAAGGGCTATACTTTCTCATGCTGATTATACAGGCGTTACGCGTGATTCACTAATGGAAAAAACGCTCTTTGCTGTTGATGAGCTATCGGGCTTTATTGTTGCATGCGCGCTTGTGCAGCCGACAAAGAAGCTTGAAGATGTGAAGACGGAATCGGTAATAAAGAAAATGAAGAAGAAGGAATTTGCGCGTAATGTGAACCGTGACGATATTGTAAACGGAGCTGTGGGACTTGGTGTACAGCTTGAAGAACATATTGAGTTTGTTTCAAATGCAATTAAGGGAATTAGTGATAAAATGGGAATGTGATGGTGGGAGTACGGTTTTCGGACTGGGGATTTGGGATTTCGGATTGGGGAATGTCTGGCTCACTGCTGGTGCAGGCGGCAGGCAAGGAATTTAAATAATATACATTAATATGGGAAAAAAATTAACTGTTTTTTTGACCGAGGGTACCGAATTTGGCCCCAAAACCGTTGAAATTGGAAATTGGTCTGGTATTGGATTGTATACACCTAGATCAAGTGCAATTGAATTTTTAGAAAGACCAGAGTTTGACAATTGTGGAATTTACGTCTTAAAATCTGTACCAGAGAATGATAATTATATAGAACGGGTTTATATCGGAGAAGCAGAAACCTTAAAGAAAAGAATTAAAGAACATTTAAAAGATACTGACAAAGAATTTTTTACCGAAATTATGGCGTTTACGGGTAAAATACTAACTAAAGCCCACATTAGATATTTAGAATCCAGATTAATAATTTTAGCTAAGGAATATAAAACAGCGCAAGTAGAAAATAGTAATTTAACTAGCATTCCTTATTTGCCAGAAGCTGACATTTCTGATTTGGAATATTATTTGGAGCAGATGAAGTTAATTTTCCCATTAATGGGCTTTAGATTTCTAACCCCAACGGTTATTCGAAAAGATACATTGCTAGAATTTAAATCAACTAAAATTAATATTGAACCCTATCATATAAAACATACATCATTGATAGCTAAAATGATTGAGGACGATAGAGGATTTATAGTTTTAAAAGGATCACAAGCTAGTAAAACATTGACGCCTTCGATTACTCAAACATATATAAATTTAAGAAATAAGTTGATAAACGAAGGTTCGTTAATTGATAATGGAGAATTCTATGAATTTGCTGAAGATGTAGTTTTCAAGAGCATTAGCGCTGCATCTAACATAGTATTAGGTAGACAATCAAATGGGAACACTGAATGGCTAAATGAGAGTGGTGTAACTTATAAGCAACGTCAAAATGAAATTTTTAAATAATTCATTTGTCAGAAGAAATTAAAATAAATACTAACCTCACCAAAGAAGAGCGGTATAAACAATTACTGCCGCAGATAAAGGCATTGATTGAAGATGAAACTGATACGATTGCGAATCTTGCTAACATTTGTGCTGTGTTAAAGTATAATATGACCGGGTTCCTCTGGGTTGGGTTTTACTTTGTTAAGGGTAATGAATTAGTGCTTGGTCCGTATCAGGGTCCTGTTGCATGTACAAGGATACAATTAACCAAAGGTGTATGCGGTGCCGCTGTGACCCGAAAGGAAACTATAATTGTTCCCGATGTTGATAAATTCCCGGGGCATATTGCTTGCAGCAGTCAATCAAAGAGTGAAATTGTGATTCCCATATTTAATGACGGGGATGTTGTTGGTATATTTGATGTGGATTCCGATAGCTATAATATGTTTGATGAGGTTGATAAGAAGTATCTGGAAGAATTGTGTGGGATGATAAAATTATAAATTTATTTTATAAATATTAACAAGGTACGGTCTTTCCTAATTGCGCACCGAATGAGACCCTTCGCTGCGCTCAGGGTAAATGAAATATTTCTATATAATAATACTATTAACAATTATTTCCCTGCCTGTACTTTCACAGCAATCAGGTGATTCGCTGTTGTACGTTCCTATAAATGATACGTTAAAATCAGCAGTTGATACCAATCGTCAGGGTGATGTTGATGCTATAATAGAATACTCCGCAACTGACTCCGCCATATTTGATGTATCTGGCGATAAGCTTATGCTCTATAACGATGCACAGCTTAAGTATAAGGAGTATGACTTAAAGGCGGCGCGAATTATTTTGTACAGAGAAAGTTCAATAATGGAAGCAATCGGCGTACCTGATACAAGCAAAGCGGGAAAGTTCATTGGCAAGCCGATATTTATGGAAGGCGATAAACGGTATGATGCCCTTAAGTTGCGCTATAATTTTTCAACACGAAAAGGTGTAATTGATATGGGCTCAACAGAGCTTGAAGGCGGATACTATCTTGGCGAGAAGATAAAGAAGGTTGATGAGGATACTTATTTTATACAGAACGGAAGATATACAACCTGTGATAAAGCGGAGCCTGATTATTATTTCGGGAGTCCAAAGCTAAAAGTAATGCAGGGTGATAAAGTAGTAGCAGAACCTGTTTACCTTTTCATAGATGACGTTCCGATATTCGCGCTGCCTTTCGGGATTTTCCCAAATCATTCGGGCCGTTCAAGCGGACTAATTCCACCGGCGTATGGCGAAGACCCCACCTATGGCAGGTATCTCTCACACCTGGGTTACTTCTGGGTGGTGAATGATTATTATGACCTGGCAGTACAAGGAAATTATTACACAAAGGGGAGAATTGACCTGAGCACACGCTTCCGTTATGTGCTGCGCTATAAGCTTTCGGGAAGTGTTGATATTGGCGGCTCCAAAATAAGGCTTGGCGAGTTTACCGATAATGATAAAACATTCAGTGATGAATGGAAAATAGGAATTTATCATAACCAGACAATTGATCCTACAACAACATTAACGGCAAACGTAAATTTTTTAAGCAGCAAAAATTATTATAATACATCAACAAATAATTTAAGCGATCTCTTAAGGCAAAACGCTTTATCAAATGTAACACTCAATAAATTTTGGGAGGGAACTCCATATTCAATTTCGGTTAACTATTCACGCGATCAGAATTTATCAACAGGCGAAATAAGCCAGGTAATACCATCGGTAAACTTTAACCGAAGCCAGACATTTCCATTCAGAGGGAAGAACACATCACTGTTTGCCCTGAAGTGGTATGAGTCGGTTTCACTTTCATACAATTCACAGCTTCTTTATAAAGATGAAAAGCGGTTGGTTAATTCCGCAATTATTGACGGTAATTTTAACCGCAATACAAGAGGCGGAATAAGGCAGGCAGTTGGTTTGAATGCGCCAATAAAAGTTTCTGAATTCAGCTTCTCGCCGTTCTTTAATTACAACGAAATTTGGTACAATAAATCAATTGAAAAAATATTCAACCCTGCTGATAGCACTGTTACAACAAATAACGTGAATGGTTTCAAGGCATTCAGGTATTTCAGTACAGGTGTATCGCTCACAACAAGGCTTATTGGACTTTTTAACACGCGAATATTTGGTATTCGTGGTTTCAGGCATACGGTTACTCCCGCAATAACTTACAGTTACCAGCCGGATTTTTCCAAGCCGCAGTGGAATGTATACAAATCATATATAAACCAGTACGGCCAGGGAGTAAAGTATTCGCTATATGAACGTGAAGTATTCGGCGGTGCGCCATCGGGTGAACAGCAGGCGCTGAATTTTTCCGTTGGAAACGTATTTGAAATGAAAGTTAAAGATACCGATTCTACCGATACTAAATTCCAATTGTTAAATCTCAGCGCCGGAATAAATTATAATTTTGCTGCCGATAGTCTGCGATTTTCTGAGCTTGGCTTAAGTTACAGAACGCAGATTGGCAGTTTTTTAAATATTGGCGGCGGTGCAACTTTTAATTTGTATAAATATGTTGATGGGGCTGGCAGGATCAATAAATTCCTATGGAACGAAGATAAAAAATTAGCCCAGCTTACCAATTTTAACATATCGCTCTCAACAACACTTCAGGGCGGGCAGACTGTTGAGGAGAAAGATTCGACCAAAGCAGAAGAAGAGCTTGACCAGACTAGTACACAGGAAAGCGAGTATGTTGGAGTTTATGGTGATAAGCCTGTGGACTTTTCTATTCCATGGTCAGTTACGTTAGGTTATAATTACAGTATCAGCAAACCTAACCCAAGTATTATAACGAAATATTCTAATATATCAGGAAACCTTAATTTCAATTTAACGCGCAACTGGAAATTCACTTTTTCAGCGGGATATGATATATTCCAGCAGCAGTTTTCTACCCCATACATAACAATTTATCGCGACCTGCATTGCTGGGAAATGAGTTTTAACTGGGTGCCTACGGGAATTTACCGTGGATACAAGTTTGAGCTGAGGATAAAGGCTCCGCAGTTACAGGATATTAAGGTTACAAAACAAACGAATTATAGAGGGGTATTTTAGGAAGTTGAGTAGTAAGTAGGTAATTAGGTGAGAAGTAGAGAAGCGAAATGGTGGAATAGAAAAATAGCGTGAAAAAGAAATTTGAAATTGATAATGATTTAAGAATATATTAATAAGATTCCTGCCTTCGCCACGTCATAGCCGGGCAAGCAGGAATGACAAATTAATTTTTATGAAATACGAATTATACAGCGGTGCAGGAAATGATTTTGTGATGATAAATAACATCACAGAAGGAATTGATCTTTCTAAACAAAGAGAGCTTACGGTTAGATTATGTACTAAAAATTTTTCTAATATCGATGGTGTGATATTTGCTGATAAACCTTTAATAGCTGGTTCAGCTGTACGTATGAATTATTACAACAGGGATGGCAGTTTTGGTGCAATGTGCGGCAATGGCGCAAGATGTATTGCAATGTTTGCTTATAAACACGGTATAATTACTGCGAATAGATTTGTGCTTGAAGCAGTTGATGATGTTTATTCTGCCGAAATACTAAATGATGAAATGGTTACTATAGGTTTTCCTGAGCCTAAAGAAATAAGAACGGATATTAGTATTGATGCTGATTTTGGAAGCGGTTTAAATCCTTTAAATGTAAGTTACACAGATGTAGGCTCTCACCACATTATACTTTTTATTGATGAGGAAATTAATAAAATTGCGCTGGGTAATTCAAATATGGATAAGCTCAATGTAAACTATGTCGGGAAAATCTTGCGTTATCATAAAGCATTTCAGCCTCACGGCGGCAATGTTAATTTTGCGGAATTGCATCCTAATGGAGAAATCAGGCTACGCACGTATGAACGAGGTGTTGAGCGCGAAACTCTTGCCTGCGGTACAGGAATAATTTCTACAGGGATAATTGCCGTACTGAAGAAAGGATTGATAGCTCCGGTTAATATCAAAGTGCAAAGCGGCGAGGTGTTGGAGGTTAATTGCAGAATTGAAAACAACAGAACATTGGATCTGAGTTTAACGGGAAGCGCCAGGAAGTTTGGCGAAGGGATAATTTAATCTGTGTAGTCGCAGCCTTCAGGCTTCGATTTGTTTACGCAGGCTAAAGCCTGCGGCTACTTTAAATAAAATGAAAAAATGCTATTTCTAAAAAGGATACTTGCAAGAATAAACAGGGTCATAAACCCGCCTAAGAATATTGAAGAGAAATTCCACGCGAAATATTATTACAGCAAAGTATGGACTGATACTTATTTCATGGGAAAGAAGGTGTTCAAGTCTCCCAATGACCTGTGGATTTACCAGGAAATATTATGGGAAACCAAGCCGGATGTTATTATTGAGTGCGGTACATTCCACGGCGGAAGTACATTGTATTATGCAAAGCTGTTTGATATGATGGATAGTGACGGAGAAATTATTACCATTGATGTAGATGCAATGCCCGATATGCCGCAGCACAAAAGGATCACATATCTGATGGGTTCAAGTACTTCTGATGAAATTGTTGGCAGGGTGAAGGAATTGATAAAGGAAAAGAAGAAAGTTATGGTGATACTTGATTCAGACCATAGCTGCGACCATGTGTATAAGGAGCTTGAGTTATACCATAAGTTTGTAACTACGGGGCAGTATTTGGTTGTTGAGGATTCTAACATTAACGGTCACCCCGTATATTCAGGTTTCGGGCAGGGTCCCGGACCATGGGAGGCGATGGAGAAATTTCTGCCATCTCATCCCGAATTTGAAACTGATAAATCGAAGGAAAAGTTTTTGATGAGCTTTAATCCGAGGGGTTATTTGCGAAGAAAATAATTATTGTGAGCGCCGTGAATCAATTTCCATTTTTTTGATAAGATTGCTTCGTCGCTGCGCTCCTCGCAAAAGTATATATTAATCGCTCTTAAATTAAAAACCCCGCCTCAATTACTAGTGGCGGGGTTTGTTTTATCCTGGGGGATAGTTTTTTGTTACTGCTATAATCTATTTTATTTCTGACTGATGAGTTTTAAATGATCTTTAACAAGTCCCATATCAATTTCATCAACAATGTAATTCCAGTCGATGTATGATATTTTTCCTGTTTTATCAATAATGAATAATGTTCTGTTGTTATACCCAAGCAAGTTAAAACTGTTGTAAGATGAAGCGATACTGCCTGCATAATCACTTACGAGTTTAACGTTTTTAAGGTTCATATCATTTTTCCATTTGTTCAGAATACCCATGCCGGAATTGCTTACCATTAATATTTCAATATCATCATCTGACCCAATATTGCTGTTGGAAATATTTTGCAGGGTTTGTTTTTCTGCATAAGCATCAAATGTTTTTACTTCCATTGCGCAACTCATGGTGTATGGCGCGGGGTAGAACGCTATTATCACATTCTTTTTACCGTAATAATCGGAGAGCTTCCCGGTTTTACCTGTTGTAAGACCCTCAGAGGAATTTACATTGCTGTATGTGAAATCAAAATCAACAGCCTCATCTCCCGGAAAAAGAAGCTTTTCATTTAGTGCAAGATTATTGTTTGGAGTGGAAATATTAAGCTGCGTGAATAATTCTTTCTGTACAGCCCTTAATTTTTCGCCTTCGCCCTTATAATTATAATTTGCATAAGTTATTTTATTATTCTTATCAATTACATAAACAGATGCTCCATCAGTGGATGAATTCCATTTTGTTATTCCGAATGAGTTAGCCATATTCATATTGATATCCGATGCCATATCGAAATCGAAGCCTTTATCTCCAAGGTATTGCCTTACTTCTGATTCATCATTGTTTGATACTACAAGCACTTTTACTGTGCCGCGGTAAAGCTGCCACTCGTATGGTTCACCAAAAGCCATTCCTTTTGAAAAATAAGTATCAAATGCAGATGTCATAATATCAGCATAATTATTCTTTGCTGAAATATCCGGCAAAAATGCTATGAGAAGTGTTTTATCTTCTTTGAAGTCATACAGTTTTGTTGAATTCCTCAGTTCCATAGTAAGAGCATAATTATTGTTATAAACAAACTCAGGGTTAGGTGAAGTTTATCCAACCGAAAGTCCGTTATTACCTGAATAGGAGTTGCCGCATGTAGCAATAAGTATTAACATTACCGCTAAAAAGCCAATATTTAAAGGATTTTTATACATTTTTACACGAATTTATTTTATTTGAAATTGGTTTATAAGAGTTTTACTAAATCGTTGTGAATTTGTTCCATGTTCGACCCCTAAAGGGGTCGTTTTATTTTTGTATTTATTTTCTACCAATATTCAACTCCTAACGGAGTTGCATTATAGTATAGTTAACTTCAACTCATAGTATATCCAAACGAAGATGTTTAAATATAACAAATGTATTCTAGCCATATACAACTCCTGACGGAGTTGATATGTTATTATTAACTATTATACAAGTTCGGCTCTTGGCAATGTTGAATTATGTTTAAATATATTTTTTGCTGACAGCGTAGTGGTCAAATATGGGCTTGCCTTACTATGAGAAGCTTAGGAATGTAGAAGAAAATCATAAAAAAAAATAATGACCTCTTTAGGGGTCAAATATGAATAACCAAAATTATTTTAAACCCGGATTAAAAATAAGTGAACACTATATCAAGCATGTGGTCGCCCTGGTAACGATTTAAAAATGGAAGCATAAATCCGTTACGGATAATTACCTGCGAGAGGTCTGATGATTTCTTCATGAGCGCATTATAATTTACATTGGGGAACATTGCGATAATTCTGCCTATGGGGTAGTAAGGTTTCTTCATGAATAATTCTCTGTGTTCTTTTATTTTTTTTGAAAGCATTGTTGAATCAAGCTTAACGCTGTCATTCTGAGAGAGGAATTCAAATGAATTAATATAAAGGCTGTCGCCTATATATACAGGCAGTTCGGTCTTTGTAACTTCATCATATACCGAAAGGTGAACGTCATACAAGCCGCTTTCAAAAGGTGATGATTTGAATTTAACCGAATAGTTAAGCATCGCAAAAGGCTTTAAGATAAGGATATTTTTTATCTCCTCGGTCTCAAAAAATTCTTCTACATTCCTTTCCGAAAAAATGTTAGAGTAAGTATCAAAGACGGCTGTATCGTTATTAACCGGGGTAAGCTCCAAATGTGTTTTATACCTGCCGAATTCTTCATCAGTGGAATTAAGGCTATCAAGAATAGTCGCAGCTGCGATTTGCCATTTTAATGTTACGGTTTGCGGATTCATCCCGAAATTTGAGTTATCAATGCGGAATTCCTTAAGCACTATTTTTTTACCGAATGAAATTTCACCCGCAGCAATTTCTTTGCTGCCGTTTGATACCTGAATATTTTTTCCTGTTGAATCAGCGCCGCTTCCGCGCTTGTAATATATTTTGCTATCGGATATATAGAATATATGATAATCTCCTATAACTTCTGATTTATAACTGAGCTTGCGAAGTTTGTCTATCAGCAGGTCACTGCGGACAATAAAGAGCTTAATTTTATTGGTTTCAATAAATTTCCTTACTTCCAGAATATTTAACTTAAGCTGCTCTTCATCGCGTTTTTTCTTTGATGTTTTTTTCGATGTAGGCGGGTCAACTGTAAAATAAGTTGGAATTGTATCACTGTTAAATCTTGCCGGATCGTTTGATATTACCTGCAGCGGATAAATATCATAATAACCCTGTACCATTTCAAAATATATTTTATCGCCGGGCTCAAGGTAGTTGCGGTCAATAAGTCTTTTTGTAAGTTCAGCAACTTCAAATGTATCTTCCCTGTATGCCTGCTGGTAAAAGAAGCTCCATATAATATTTACAACAATTAGTATTAACGAGCTGCCTATGAGAATATATTTCCTCAGATCAGTAAGCTGCCATATAGCAAACGGAAAGAAAAGAATTGAGTTCAGCACAATATAGCGCGATATCATATTTGTACCGCCTGAGCCAACAATGCCGCTAAACATAAGCAGCAGCAGCTCAACAAGATTAAAGAGCAGGAAAACTTTTAACAGCGAAAAATTTCCAAGAAATCCACCCGGCTTGTTGCGGATAGTGCTGATAATTTTCCACAAACCAAGTATTGTTGTGAGAGGTGCAATATAGAATATAAAGAACGGGTACTGAATGCTTCGTTGTAAAACCCCGGCACTGCTTAAGCCCGCATATATTTTTGTGGTTTCTTTTATGAAAAAAACAGGATCGCCGTAATCGTGCCAATTCTGCCAAAGCCACCATGCAATGCTGATACAAGAGAGCAGCGAAAATGCAAAGTTAATGTAAAGCTCTTTAGTGAGGCGGTATTTTCTGAAAGAGAGAATAAGCACCATAATAACAAAAGCAATAGTGAAGAACCATCCTTCATACCTTAGAACATTTGCAAAATTAAGGCTAATGGCTGCAAGGATAAGGTAAGTATGGCTTTTTGAGCGCATCTGCAGCCTGCTGTACCACATGATAAAATAGTAAACGCCGGCAGTTACAAAAAAGAAGAACGAAGGTTCAGGCATTGCAGATACGCTAAGCCAGACCTGAAAAGGGAATACTACATATAACAAGCATGATACTACCGCAATTTCTTTTGTGAATATTTTTTCAAACAGAAGATAAAGATATACAAGCGTTAGAACTGAAAACAGCGTACTTGATATAACGGGGGCTAAGGTGAGATCTTTAAATATCCATATAAAAAAACCGTTAAGCCAGAAGTGCGGGCTAAGCCATACGCCAGAATAAATGCGGGGTTGCTGAAGCCAGTCCCACGAAATAATCGTACGGCTGTAATCATCAGCCGTCAGCCATTTTAAGCCGCTCCCTATCACTGCAAGCTGGAATAGAAGCTTAAATAAAATCAGAGATGTTAATACAGTGATCTTATTTGCAAATAGGCCTGATATATATTGTAAGTACTTCTTCAATTATAGCTGTTCTGTTTTTATCGTTTGAGCTGTGTTTATGTTTTCCGTAGAGAAGGTACTGCCTGATTTAATATTGACCCATCCGATTTAGATACTATTAATATTTGAAACTGGTTTCTAAATGACCGATCATACACTTTTATCTTATGCACTCTTATCTCATACACTCTTATCAAGCGTTATTCGGATCGTTGTTCCTTTTCCGGGCTCGGATTCCTTAACAACAAGCTTTCCTTTGTGATAAGTTTCAATTATTCTTTTTGATAGACTAAGTCCTAAACCCCAGCCACGAAGTTTTGTGCTGTATCCAGGTCGGAAGATATCCTTCTTAAAACGAAGATCAATTCCTTTGCCGGTATCAGCAACATCAATAAATACATGACTGCCTTTTTCTTCAATATCAAATGTTATGCTGCCAGCGGAATTTTCAATGGCATCAAGCGCATTTTTGGTAAGGTTTTCTATTACCCATTCAAAAAGCTCGTTGTTTACAAGCGCTGTAGCCGAGCTTGAGCCTTTTATAAGGAGATCAATTTTCTTCTTTGAGGTTCCTTCAAACGTGCCTGTGTTAATTTTTGGAATGCGGATCTCGAAATACTTCACAACCTTTTCAATAATATCATGAACATTTTCAGGCTTCAGATCAGGCCTTGAGCCAATTTTAGAAAAGCGGTTCGCTATCTTGCTTAAGCGCTCTATATCGTTTGACATTTCACCCGCAAGCTGTGTTACTTTTTTTGGATCGGATGCGGCAGCTTTGATAAGCTCGTTCCATCCCATTAAGCTTGATAGCGGTGTACCAAGCTGGTGTGCGGTTTCTTTGGATAAGCCCACCCAGATATTGCTTTGCTCTGTGCGCTTAATATAATTAAAACCAAAGTACCCCAGTAAGATAAAAATTCCCGCGACAAAAAACTGAATAATGGGTAGCTGCTTTAAACGTGTAACTAATCTTGACTGACCGTAATGAACATAACTTAATGTAACGGAATCCTGGAAAGAAACTTTTATTGGCTGGTTGATACCATCCATTTCTTCAACAAGTTTTTTGATTAGCTCTACCTGCTGCTTTTTTGGCAGGGTAGTATCAATATCAAGATTTTTTGTGAAGGTTGGCTCTTTTGATTTTGCATCGGTTACAATAATAGGGAAGTTGATAGTATTAGAGCTGACAACATTGCTGAGCACAAAGTTATACTCCCCGGAAAGGTTTTCATCGGTTGCGATAAACTCGATAGCCTTTGCATAAAGATTAGCAACATCGCGCTCGCGCTCGAGTATATCAGAAACCAGCACCTGTGTATAAATAAGCGTGGCGATAATTATTACCACACCTGTTACAAGAAGCGCAATTTTTATATTTGCCGAGCCGTAGCTTTTCATATAATAGCTGTCAATCTATCTGTTTTTTTACAGAAGTCCTGCCGGGACGTCTCGAATTAAAGCAATAGTTTAAGAAAAATAACTGATAGGGTTAACAATAGAAATATATTTTTGCCTGCCTTAACAAGTGAAAGAAGGGGAGGTTGCCTGCCTTAAATGCCCCAAAAGCTTAAAAAATCAAAGGATTTCTTACCGCAGAGAACAAAATAGAAAACATGATTACCCTTTACTCCGTTTTATGATCTGAAATTTGAACCGTAAGATAGGGTGGCGTAATACATGTGAACTCAGGGCTTTAATATGCTCATGTTTTGGTATGTGTTACGCTGTTTTAGTTTATAAGCCTTTTATAAGTTGTTGGTAATTGCTAAATTTGAGTCACTTATATAACTAAACTAAATTCTTCTTATGCTTTCTAAAGAAAGTGCTTACACAAAAATATCACAGTTAGTTACCAGGTTTAGTGAGCAAATAGGCTCATACAAAAACTCTGATTATAACGAAACGCTCACCCGCCGTGATTTCATTGACCCTTTCTTTAAAGCCCTGGGCTGGGATATGGATAATGAAGAAGGTAGCGCCGAAGCTTACCGCGAAGTAATACACGAAGATAAAATAAAAGTTGGCAGCGCCACAAAAGCCCCTGATTATTCTTTCCGCTTAGCGGGAGGCAAACGGTTATTTTTTGTTGAAGCTAAAAAGCCAAGTGTATTTGTTAAAGAAGAAATTCCGCCAGCGTATCAAATAAGGCGTTACGGCTGGTCGGCTAAACTGCCAGTATCTATTGTAACTGATTTTGAAGAGTTCGCAATTTATGACTGTACCAAAAAACCCAAAGCAACCGATAAAGCCTCTACCGCAAGAATAAAATATTTAACTTATAAAGAATACCTAACTGAATTTGATTTCCTGTGGGATACGTTTTCAAAAGAGCGTGTTTTAAAAGGAAGCTTTGATAAGTTTGTTTTAAGCGATACAGGCAAAAAAGGCACAGCAACTGTAGATAAGGAATTTCTGGAATCACTGAACCAGTGGCGAAAATTGCTTGCTGAATCAATCAGCATTAATAACATTAAGCTGAATGAAGATGAACTGAATTTTGCGGTACAGCAAACATTAGATAGAATAATTTTCTTAAGGATATGTGAGGATAGAGGCGTTGAGCCTTACAAAAAATTGAAATACTGCCTTAATCCCCCGCTTAAGGATGAGGGTGTGTATAAAAACCTGTTTGTATATTTCGAAGAAGCCGATAAAAAATATAATTCAGGTTTATTTGATTTTAAAAAGGATGATGTTTCGTATAAGCTGAATATTGATAACAAGGTACTAAAAAAAATTATTGAAGAGCTTTATTACCCTGACTCACCCTATGAATTTTCAGTGCTTTCAGTTGAAATACTCGGCTCGGCGTATGAGCAGTTTTTAGGGAAAGTTATAAGATTAACCCCAAGCCATAGGGCAAAGATAGAAGAAAAACCTGAGGTAAGAAAAGCGGGCGGTGTTTATTACACTCCCCAATACATTGTAGAATACATTGTAAAAAATACTGTTGGCAAACTCCTTGAGGGAAAAACACCAAAGGAAATAGAGAAGATAAAAATTGTTGACCCTGCCTGCGGAAGCGGAAGCTTTTTGATAGGCGCTTACCAATATTTGCTTGATTGGCATTTAAGTTATTATATGCAAGACCCCCTCGTCCGGCAAAGCCGGCCACTCCCCCTTGGCAAGGGGGAGACATTATCGGGTCAAAAAGACAATATCGAGAAAGTCCCCTCCTTACCAAGGAGGGGATTTAGGGGAGGTCTTAACAACACTTTAACCCCCGATGGCAGACTAACAACCGCAGAGAAGAAAAGAATACTCATCAACAATATTTACGGAGTAGATATTGATACACAGGCTACAGAAGTTACCAAGCTTAGCCTGCTTTTAAAGTGTATGGAAGGCGAAACACTGGCATCTGTACAGCAAACAATGAGCTTTGTGCAGGAGCGTATATTGCCAACGCTTGAAAATAATATTAAAAGCGGTAATTCTTTGATTGATATGGATTTTTACGATGGTGAGCTTGAGTTTAAAGACCACCCCGCCCCCGCTAAAGCGGGGTCACCCCTCCTTAATAAGGAGGGGAGCTTGGAAAAAAAAATAAAGCCTTTCAACTGGCAAGCGGCATTCCCCGAAGTTTTTAAACAGGGTGGCTTTGATTGCGTAATTGGGAATCCACCGTATGTAAGTACGAAAGTAATACATAAAACTGAGAAAATCTATTTTCTAAAAAATTATGAAACAGCTTTAGGGCAGTTTGATTTATATGGTTTGTTTTTAGAACGAGGGTATCAAATCCTAAAAAATGAAGGCAAGTTGGGATTCATTACATCTAGTACATATTTAAGCAATAAAGATTTTATTAAATTACGTGAATTATTGTTATACAAAACTTCCATTAATACAATAATTAATTTTGGAGAAACTGTTTTTGTGGATGCGAATTTAGATGTATCAATAATAATTTTTTCAAAAAGTTTAATAGAAAACAATAAAATAAAAATATATCGTAATTCTAAGAATTTTTTCGAGCATACGTCAAATACATTTAAGCAAGAGTATTTCAAAAACGAAAAAAATAATTTCGAATTTCATTTAAATATTGAAAATGAAGATTATAATGTAATAAATAAAATATTTACCAATAAAATAGAACTAAGTTTAATTTTAGATTTACCAAGAGGCATCGAACTAGGGAGTAATTCGGATAAGATTATAGAAAAAGTAAAAAATGGCTACAGCAAACTTCTAGTAGGGAAAAATATCAAAAAGTATTCTATCTTATTTGATAATATGTTTATAAAATTTGAAGACAATAAATCAGTTTTTAAAGAAAAAAGTATTTACAATAACGAAAAAATTTTAATACAAAGAATTAGAAATTTGTCCTTAGCTACAAGAATAGTAGCCACATTGGATACCGAAAGTTACTTGTGTACAAATACACTCAGAATAGGATTACTCAAAAATAAAACATTTAATATTAAATATATACTAGGTGTGCTTAATTCCAAATTAGTAAATTATATTTTTTTGAAACTATTCTTAAACAAAGATATTTATGCATACCAACTTGAAAGAATTCCCATTAAGCAAATCGACTTCACCAATCCCGCAGAAAAGAAAAAGCATGATGAAATAGTAAAACTTGTAGAAACAATGCTTGAGCTGAACAAAGAGCTTCAAAAGGCAAAGCTCGCCACCGGGCAGGAGCAAATTAAGCAGCGTATAACCTACACCGATAAAAAAATTGACGCTTTGGTTTATGAGTTGTATGGGTTGACCGAAGAAGAGATTAAAGTTGTGGAGGGGGAGTGAGAATCAGAGGCAACCCCCGTCTTAGATTGACGAAGGAAAACACTTTGTGAAAAATTGCGGATTAATGAGTATTCAGGATTAGTTTCCCCCCTTTTCAGAAGCAAAGGGGGGATTTGTTTAAAAGCATTTTATTCAGTGTTTTTGTCCCCCCTTTGTTTTTAAAGGGGGGACGAGATTTTCAGGTTTGAAATTAACAAAAATTAATCCAACTTTTGTGGGTTGCGTTTATTACCTTCGGGGGTTGCTTTGAAAAAAGCAAAATCAACCCTCATCTGCATAATAACAAAACTCCTGCTTTTCACTTGAGCCGCACAGACTCCGTTTTCGGGATTATCTTCCCCCTTTTTCAGACTCCCCCGTTGTTGTTGCTTAGCCTTTCTGAATGGAATGAGGAAAGTTTGCCTGCCGGTTTTAGGCGGTTACAAAAAAAATGATAAGCAGTAAACCCCCGTCTTAGATTTACGAAGGACAAGGTATAAGAATAATTTTGGATTAATGAGTATTCAGGATTAACCCCCCCCTTTTCAGAAGCAAAGGGGGGATTTTTAAATCAAAGTTTATGTCCTTCCTTCCCTTCTAAGATCCCGCCAAATAAAAACACGGGACGAGAAAGGCATCGAGGGGGAAAACGATTTACAGGATTAATGTTATTGTAAATTTATCGAATGTTGCGGGATTCGCCTGCCTTGCTGAGCGAAGTATAGAAAGGTTCGCCATCAAATATAATCGAGTTGTTGTCAACTGTAGTGGGCAGGCTTACAAGACCAAAAACTGGGAAGAATTTTGTAAATCCAGCATTGACACAGTCAATGCACTCCAAAAAAACTATATTATAAGTTTACATATCAAAGTTCATGTTGGGATATAATGTACGCAGTCGTTCGCGATGTTTGGAATCGGGCAGCTTGGAAAAACGCTTGCGTTCGCTGCGGTTAATTAAGTATAGACCTGTAAGCTTTAGCTTCTCGGCAGTGCTCACAAATCTTCTGCCGGAATAAATATCATAGCCATAAGATTCAATTTCATTGAGTATGCTTGAATATATCTTATACATCAGCACGACTGTAGTTCTTGAGCCGTCATTGGTTAAGTATGGAAAGCCATGAGTAGATAGCTCATAATATGCGCGGGCTCTATCAATATTAAAGCGCATCATCATAGCAAAGTTTTCATTCATATTGCAGTTCTTAATATCATGTTCATAATAATCAAAGGTTTTCAGTTCAGACTGCGGAATGTATATGCGGTTCATCTGGTAATCTTCTTTAATATCGCGCAGAATGTTTGTTAACTGCATCGCTTTTCCTAAATATACTGCATAAGGAAGAGCCGCTTTATGCGAGTAGCCGAAAATTTCTGTCATAATTAATCCAACCACAGAAGCTACTTTGTAACAATAGTTTTCAAGTTCGGCAAATGTATTGTACCGGCTGTGCTCTGTATCCATGCAAACACCTTCGATAAGATCAACGAAATATTTCTTTGAGATGTTATACTTTACAACAGTATCGGCAAATGCTGATTTTTTAAATATTGTGCTTGCCGGGTTATTATATATTTCATCAAGGAAATTCTGCAGCTCTGAAAATTTACTTCGGATATTTTCTACTGAAGTAGATATGCAGCTATCAACAATGTTATCGGCATACCGGCAGAAAGTGTAAACCGCATAAGCCGCAGCGCGCTTTTCTTTCGGCAGGAGAAATGAAGAAAAGTAAAAGCTCTTTGCGAAATTGCGCGTGTACTCCCTACAATCATCATAAGTGCAGTTCATCGGTGTTACGGTTCTTTCAAGCAGTAGAATTTCTTTCATGTGTGATATTTAGTATTCAAAATTACAATACGGTACTACCAGCAAAACTTTCTAATCCCCCTTTATAAGGGGGACTAAAACTAATTAATCATTTTTTCAACAATTTTTGCCGATGAAAGCACACCCGGCAAACCCGCCCCGGGGTGAGTACCTGCGCCTACAAAATATAGATTCTCAAAATCTTCTGACTTGTTATGAGGACGGAACCATGCCGACTGAGTAAATATTGGCTCAACTGAAAATGCCGAGCCAAGATAGCTGTTAAGCGTATTTTGGAAATGCAGCGGATCAATGTAATGCTCTGCAATGATATTTTCTTCAAGATCAGGCAGGTAAGCCGCTTCAAGGAATTTCATAATTTTATCCCTGTACGGTTTGGCTTCAGTCTTCCAGTCTGTCCCCGAAGCAAGATGCGGAACAGGAGAGAGCACATAAAAGCCTTCACAGCCTTCAGGGGCAATAGAGCTATCTGTGATAGTTGGCATGTGCAAATATAACGAAAAATCTTCAGCTAAAATCTTGCGTTTAAATATATCATTTAGCAGTTCTTTATACCGGGCGCCAAGTATTATATTGTGATGGGCAATATCTCCGTTATTATACCTTTTCTTTGTGCCGAAGTATATCACAAAAAGTGACATACTGTAGCGCATATTTTCGATTTTCTTATTGGAATATTTGCTACGGTACTGTTCATCTATCAAATTTCTGTAAGTGAAGGCAATATCAGCATTAGAAACGACTGAGTCGGCAGGAATGAACGTATCGTCTGCCAGCTTTATTCCGCTAACGCGGCGGTTTTTAACCGCGATCTCTTTAATTTCAGAGTTGTAATGAATTTTTCCGCCCAGCTCTTCAAAAAATCTAACTAGACCTTTTACAATTTCACCTGTTCCGCCCATAGTGTAGTGGATTCCCCACTCGCGCTCAAGATAATGAATGAGTGCATAAATTGATGTTGTGTCAAAAGGGTTGCCGCCAACAAGTAAAGGGTGGAAGGAAAAACACTCACGAAGAAATTCATTTTTTATGAATTTTGATGCGTATTGATAAACTGTTTTATGTGATTTTAGCTTTATCATATCAGGAACTATCTTCATCATATCAGAAAAATTTGTGAACGGTTTATCAGCCAGCTCAACAAATCCTTTCTGAAATATTGCTTTTGTTGTTTTGATGAAATCAAGGTAGCCCTGTTTATCTTCAGGACTGAATTTCTCTATTTGCTTTAAAGTAAATTCGGTATCTGAATTATAATCAAAAAATTCTTTTTTATGATTAAATATCCTGTAGAACGGGTCAAGCGGTTTAAGAGTAAAATAGTCTTCCTTCTTTTTACCGGCAAGCGCAAATAGCTCATCAAATAAAAAGGGAGCGGTGATAACCGTTGGACCGCCATCAAACTTAAAACCATTCATTTCGTATACATAAGCTCTTCCGCCGGGCTTATCGAGTTTCTCGAAAATTTCTACATCATGTCCCTTTGCAGCAAGCCTTATAGCTGCGCTTAGTCCGCCAAAGCCGCTGCCGATAATTAATATTTTTTTCTTCAAGTTGAAAACATACCTTTACCATCCCTGATCCCGCTAAGTAAAAACGCGGGACTGCTCCAAAGGAGTCCCTTCGGGACAAAAAGCTGAGGGGGAATTTTATTTTTTATACTTACGTGAAAAGAATTCCCATATAGAAATATTCATAGTAATTAGCGCGAAGCCGTACATAAAATCTTCAATGGGGATTGTAAAGAGCCTGATGCCAAGATAGAATCCTTCTCCATAAATTACTATAGGCCTCCAGGTCAGATATCCATTGACAATAAATATCAGGACGAACATTACACACCAGAAAATCCAAAACTTTTTATTTACAAACAGTTTGGTTTTAAATAACAGGTCAACTAATATTGCGATGATAATAGAAAGCACGGCAAGTATTGTATATTCTTTCATTTGCCCTCTTTCTCACGGGTAAAATATTTAACACTTTCCCATGTAAACAGGCCGCAAAAAGGAATAACCATAAAGAACAGAATTTCTTCAATAGGCAGACCAAAAACTTTAAAACCAACAGTGTACAGCGGGTTAAAACTCCAGTGTCCGCGTGATGTTACAATTACATCCCAAATAGTAAAGAGTATGAACGGAAGCAGAATTGAAAATATCAATCTAGCTGGATATTTGTAGAAATCCATTTTTTTGCTGAAGCTTAAGATAAGCGGAGCAGCAACGCTAAGGGCAAGTACTATGAAATATTCGATCTTCATGTTTTTCAGACTACAAAAGTCTTATCAATTTCAAATTAATAAATAAACTTTAGGATTTGAGTAAATTATACTGCTTAAAAAGACTTTTGTAGTCTTAATAGTGTATTTGTAAACACATCCCATCAGGTGGTTGCCGGATACCTCTCAATCCCGCAGAGCAGGATTGCTCCAAAGGAGTCCCTTCGGGACAAAAAGCGCGGCGGGGAATTAAGCAACGGAGGCTTTAAAAAATTTTGTTGAAATAATAATTACAATAAAAATTAATATTCCAATTGCGGTTAAAATATAATACCCGTGTGCAATATTGATTACTGAAAAACTCAGAATGTTTATTGCAGTAATTATCAGAGGAATCTTAAAAATTGATGAACTATAATTAATTTTATCATGCCATTTAATAAGCTGCGAAATGGTAATTGCAAACAACAGTCCAATTACAAACCAGCTTGCGAAATTTTGCAAAGGAATTGCCGAAGACTGCCATACCCAGAAATTATTTATAAAAGACGCGAATGGCTCCAGCAGAATATCGGTTGCAAGAACAAATATCGAAGCGATAATAATTGCAGAAAGCTCTGAAGCGCCATTGAGCAAATATCTAGCAACAAGAATTGAATAAACCGTAACCGTAAACCATGCAAATGTTATCGCAAGCGGTACACCTCCTATAAGCGGTGAGAGTACATGAGTATAAGAATACATACCAAACGGAATACCCGTTTTAACTCCCCAGTATTCAATAAACCATGATGCCATAAAAATAACAGCTGTCGTGATAACAACAGAAAGAAGATCTGCCAGTTTAACAAGGATGATGAATGTGATAAGAGCTTCAAGACCCAGGAAAATTGTAGTTGTCCATAAATAACCTTTTCCCAGATCGGTGAACATGATGATAAATCCAACCGGGAACATAACAATTAAAATACCGGTAAGGATATTTAAAATTCTGCCTGCTTTAATATCGGCGTTATTTTCCTGAGGTTCTGTTTGCAATATACATATCTTTTGTTGCCTTAGATATAAAGGTTTCAAGGTCGCCCTCAAGCTTATCTTTCATCTGTTCGCTAAGGAATTTTTCGCCCAACACTCCCGCAAGAAAATGAATATCGCTGGCTTTTTCGCGTGTCATTGATATTTTGAAGAGGAAGGATATCTTTGTTGTTTTTTCACTCACCTGGCTAAGCACTCCTCTGCAGAAAAGGTAATCTTTGGTTTTATCTTTTGATTCAAAAAGCAGGGTATCGCCTGAGCTTTTATCTTCAAGAATGAATGTAAGGTTATATGGCGATGCAAGAGGCGCTTCTACCCTGTAGAGCCATTCGCTTTCATTACCGGTAAGCTTGCTTACGCTTACAATATCCGGAAAGAACTTTGGATATATCTGTAAATCTTTTATGTATGATACAATAAAATCCTTTTCAAGCGAAATTAAAGAGTTGCGTTCTACTTCGGCAGCCATTGTAAAAGAAACGGTTTCTGATCTGGTCAGAGTAAAGCCTAATATTAAAAATAGAACAGGCAGTAAAATACTTTTCATATAAAAATTTTAGTTGCTGAATATATTAATTGTTGAATATTTACTTTTTTTCTTTTGCGGGATTGTACACGCGTCCTTTCCAGCGGGCGCCTTTACCCCGGGCTATCCATCGCCAGGAATTTACGGCTATAATAGGAACTGAAATAGCACCAAGTGGATGCAGAAGTGTTGAAATGAAGCCAAGTGAAAATCTGGCTGAAATTATCGCTCTGCAAATATATAGTATTAATATCTGTAAAATGAGCAAAATCAGCGTATAATTAATGCTGAATTTGAAAGATAGCTGAATAAAAAACAACAAAAAAGGAAGAAAAAACAGCAAAATATAGATGAAATTGACATAAAACAGGGTAAATGTGGAAAACTGGAAGCCAGCAAAAATATTCTTAGAAAACCCGTTCCAAATCTCGGTAAAATTCCGGTACATCCTAACATTAAATAAATACTGTCCGTCTTCTGCAATTAACCGCAGGTTATGTTCTTTAATTTTCCTTGCAAGCCAAACATCTTCAACAATTGCGTTTTTAACGGAATTATGCCCGCCTATCGTTTCATAAGCAGATCTTTTAAACATCATAAACGGTCCCATGCCGATTGAAAATTTAACGAAACCCTTTTTATCTACAAAGTAAAACGGAAGCAAAAGCATTACGGTGAACCACAACATTGGCATTAAAAGCTTTTCGGAGAAGCTTACCATTGCCATTTTAGGGAATAGTGTAAGCATATCTGCTTTACGGTTCAGCGCTATGGTAACGGAATCCCTTAATGAATTTTTATTGTGAACAGTATCTGCATCCGTAAAAAGAATATATTCACCCTTAGATGCTTTATGAAGCTGGTTGCATGCAAAACACTTACCTGTCCATCCTTTTTCCAGCGGCTTCCCGTTAATAATAATAAGATTAGGGTGTGCTTGATGTATAGATGATAATATTTCACCCGTACTATCTTCGGAGCTGTCGTTTAAAACAATTACTTCGTATGAGGGATAATCCTGCACAAGTAATGAATTTACAATTAGCAAAATGTTAAGCTCTTCGTTCCTTGCTGGAATGAGTACCGAAACAAATGGCAGTTTGTCATCCGGAATATTGGTATAATATTTTCTGCGAAGGATATAGAGATTCCATATACAGATGAGCATTAGAACGAAAAGGATTGCCGTAATTAGAATGTTGTAGTAAAGCAATGGACCTCAATAAAGCCCTCACCAAAACTTTTAATACAATATGGTGAGATTTAAGTTTAAGATAATAATTTACAAATCCCCATTTATGCTTTATGATTCTTCATAAAATTGTATAATTGAAGTATGCGGGAATTCAAACTTTCGTCCCCCTTAAAAGGGGGGAATACAATATGTAAAGTGGGAATTATTTTATTCAATGATTTTACCAATGGTTTTGTTGCGGGAGCTTCTTCCACGGAAAATGGTTTTGAATTTTCCGGAATTGTTAATGACCATATCCCTTAATTCATCAAGCTCTTTGGTTAATATTAGACTGAGAGTTTCCGTCAGAGTTTTATCTGCGCTTCCTGTAATAATATCAGGCTTGCCGATTTTAATGAATACTTCCGGGCGCTGCTCCATAAGAAATTCATACCTGAGGCAAACAGGAACAAGATTCACCCCGTTTAATTTATCAGTAATCTTTGTAATGCCGCTGTAAAATTTTAATGGACGCAAATCCTGCGGAAGCATTTCGCCCTGCGGGAATATCCACAAATATTTTTTTGAATTACCAAGCAATTCTACTGCATAATTAATTGACCTAACGGCTTCGGTTGAATTATTCCTGTCAACAGAAAACGCACCGATATATTTAAAGAACCGGAATTTTTTCATTTGTTCAATATCCATCATAAGGTAATCATCAGCTTTCAGGATACGCTTAGAAAGCAGGTAAGCTATGAATCCATCCCACCAGTTTGAGTGATTTGCGTAAAGTATAACAGGCAGGGAATTATCTATCAAATTCAGGTTTTCCTTACCCATAAGGTGGATTTCATAGAAATGTTTCCTCAGGAGTCTTTTGTGATAGAAAGCAAATAGGCTTCCTATAAGTTTATTTTTATTAGCTGGGATCATCAAGAAGCAAAAATAATGGTTATTGTAAGTTTATAAAATCCATTTAAAATAATGTAAGTCGAAATGCTAAATCGACCACTCAAATCAGCGATTCGAGTTACCGGATCAAGTAATTACTTAGTGAACCGTATAAAACAACATTTAAATAGAAGTAATAACAAACTGATTGTAGTACATAAGAGCTACTAATCAAAAATTTTGCTTTTAACTCGCCTATAAAACAATAGTATAACACCACATACCGAAAAACCATAGAAAATAGCACTTGACAAACGAAAAACAATCTGCTATTATTGCCGTAGTTAAAAGAACGGCAGAAATTATATGAAAGAAATAGTACAAAATCTCGAAGCTTTAGGGTTCACAAACTATGAATCCCGCATATTTTGTGTACTGTTTGAGGGTAACCTTATGACGGCAAGCGAAATAGCGAAAAAGGCTGAAATTGCGCGTTCATCTGCGTATGATATACTGAAAATATTTACGGGAAAGGGTATATGCAATGAAATACAGACAAGTAGTGTAGTTAAATACGAGATTATCGACCCGAAGGTTGTACAGGATAAGATAGAAAAAGAGATACACGATACCTATATAAACAAATCAACAAAACTTAAAGATTCTTTTGATAAGCTTACACCGATCTTTAAAGCTAAAGAGCTTGAGGGGGAAAAGGTTGACGTTGAGCTTATCAAGGGATTCAATAAACACCGCTCAGCAAAATTTATGCAGCACTGGGAAAACTCTTCAAAAGAACTTTTGCTTATGAATAAACTTGAAGTTATGTCTGATACATCAATTGATGAATTTACAGCAAACTTTGTAAAAAGCGGAGGCACAATAAAAACTATATACGAAGTAAGTGAAAATTTCAGGATAAACGAAGGCGGCAAATGGCAGGTTGTTGGCGCAGAAAAGTTAATAGATATTTTAAAAGAAACCCAGGGCGAAGGCGGAGAAGTAAAGTTAACAAAGAAAGTTTACCAGAACATGGCAATATTTGACAGAAAAGTAGTTTATATAAGTCTTGTTGATTTAACAGTATCCAGGTATAACAGAAGTGATATAATAGTAAAAAACCAGAATTTTGCTGAGGCGATGGCAGAATTTTTTGAACAGTCGTGGCAGAAAGCGGATAAACCGGGAGATTTCAGTGATAAATATCTTTCGAATAATAAGGGATAAATAGAGAAATATTAATTTGAAAACTATTTTTAGAATATTAATTTTTACGATACTAAGTATAACCACTCTACAGGTTTTTTCACAGGCTAATACATGGCAGGCTCTTGGCAGCGGTTTAGTTAACGGAACCAACGACGATGTTAATGCAATAACATCTTTTAACGGAAAAATAATTTTCGGCGGAACGTTTACACAGGCGGGTGGAGTTAATGCGCAGAATATTGCTGCATACGATCCGGCAACAAATACATGGGCGCCGCTTGGAGCAGGTGTTAACGGTGAAGTAAAATCATTAACGGTATATAACAATGAACTTGTTGCAGGCGGCAGTTTTACCCAAGCAGGCGGTGTGCCAGCACAGAATATAGCTAAATGGAACGGAACAAATTGGCTGGCATTGGGACTCGGAATTAATGGCGATGTAAATGCACTTACGGTTTATACAACCGATCTAATAGCGGCTGGAAATTTTAGAACCGCCGGAGGGACTGGCGCAAGGAATATTGCAAAGTGGAATGGTTCATCCTGGAGTGCACTCGGAAGCGGATTAACAGGCAGCGGAGAAAGGGTGAATGCTTTAACTGTCTTTGCAGGTAACCTTGTTGCAGGCGGAAGATTTACAGATGCAGGCGGAAATTCAGCAAGCAGGATAGCAAAATGGAATGGTACTATATGGAGCACTTTCAACAGTAATACTATAGATGACGATGTAAATGCAGTAGCAGTTTTTAACGGTGAGCTATATATTGGCGGTGATTTTACACAAATAGGCGGAAATGACAGAAAATATATTGCGAAATGGAATGGAAGCAACTGGATTGCAGTTGGCGGTGGATTGGATGACGGTCGGGTAGAAGCTTTTTCTGTATTTAAAAACCAGCTTATCGTAGGCGGTAACTTCAGAGTAACAGGAACAAATCTTTTTGTTGACAGAATTGTAAGCTGGAACGGAAGTAACTGGAGCAGGATGTTAACAGGTCATAACAATAATGTAAAAGCTCTTTATACAAACAATGCAGCAGATACTATTTTGTTTTCGGGTGGTGAATATTCAACAGCGGGCGGAAAGTGGTGCTATAGAACAGCAATGTGGGGTAACTTTACAACAGTAACCATTAGCGGCGTGGTAAGATATGCTGACAATGGGAATACGGTTCATTCGGGTAAAGTAAAGATTATCAGAATGGATGTTGCTACAAGAGAGATAATTACGGTAGATTCAGCTACGGTAAGCAATGGAACATATTCACTAATAAGAGTGCCAAGAAGAGACAGCACTTTAAGGGTTATGATTTTTCCGGATGATGAATTATTAGATAATATAGTTGATACGGGATATGTTCCTACATACTACCCATCAACAATTCAATGGTTTAGCGCAGGCGTTTTGTATGCAAACAATAATCTAAGTAATATTAACATAAATGTTATAAGAAGAGGCACATTATTACTTGATGGCAATATGCTTGCAAATATAAGCGGGTATGTTTACCTGAATATTAATCCACCACCAGGAGTATTTCCTTTCCTTAGAGGCTCAGTTTTATATCTTAAAAAAGATACAAGTTTTGTAAAATTTGCAGTTACCAATGAGCTTCAGCAGTATTCATTAACAGGATTAACTCCGGGAACATACATCGTAATAGTACAAAGACTTGGTTATGAAACCGAGACAAGACAAGTAACGCTTGGCACAATAAATCAGGATACAGTTAATTTTTACCTTGATACATTTAATGTTATAGGGATAGTAAACATTAATACAAATGTTCCTGAAAATTTCAGTCTTAAACAGAATTACCCAAACCCGTTTAACCCGCAAACAAAGATAATATTTTATCTTAAAAGAGCTTCTTTCACAAAGCTTAAAATATTTGATATACTTGGGCGGGAAGTAAAAACACTGGTAAATGAAAATTTAAGAGCCGGTGGATATAAAGTTTCGTTCAACGCAGAGAGCCTGCCAAGCGGAGTTTATTTTTACAGGCTGAATGCCGAAGGATTTACCGAAACAAGAAAGATGGTTCTGGTAAAATAATTTCAATAAGAAGCACTTAATAGTCCAAAGGGGGAAACCATTATGGATATAAATACATTAATCATTAAATCTTTAAAAAACATTTTATTTGCAGTTGCAGTACTGGCTATGGCTTTACCCATACTACTTTCAGTGCCCGGCTTTTCGGGGATGATGGTAAATGTTTTAAATATGATAGGGTTAAAGGTTTAAAAGAGGTGACAATAAAGGCAAAATGGGACAAGTTTCAAATTAAGAATTCACGCTTATTTACGTGGGTATTTATAGAGGGAAGAATGATTGTGCTCCATGATGCAGCGCATGATAGGGGTTTTAACGTTAATTAAAAAAAACTTTTTATGAAGGCACGGTCATAAAAAAAGAAACATGGAGAGCGAAATGAGAACTCAGAAAACATCTGCAACAACCATTTTACTTGGAATATTATTTATTATTCTGCTTGCATTTATAGGCTGATGCGGTGAAGATAGTTTAACAAGTAATGTAATCGCAGACAACACAAGTATGAGCGTAAAGCTTGATGAAAGCATTACGGCACACTCAAACTACCTGGTTATTACTGAAACGAAAGCTTTGATAACAGAGATAGAGCTTGAAGCCGAGCCCTCGGGAACAAGCCACGGAATAAAAAATATCACCTGTTGTAATATATTTCAATATGGGTGGACAGCTTATCACCGTAACAGCAGGAAATTTACCATCAGGTTCTTTCAATAAGATAAAACTGAAAATCCATAAACCTGAAGATACAGAACCAATTCCTGACCCGGAATTTCGTGAAGGAAAGTATAAGTGATAAGAAGATAATATCTTCAGATAAAAGTTAAAACTTGCAAAGTGCTTCAAGGATCATATTTTAACATGATTCTCATCTAATATCCCATGGGGTAAGGCGTAATAGGCTGTACCCCATTTTTATTTCTCAATTTTTCTGCAGTGATAGAACAGCTTATCGCCTTTGCTGCCTGTAGTAAAGAAAAGATAATCATCTCCGCCATCATTTAGTTTGAATGTCTTTTTTATATCATCCGGTTTTACAGGAAAATTACGGCATGAAATATTTGCTTTGTTTATGTTTTTATCCGCAAGGTATTTACGCAGTGCAGATTTACCAAACAGCATTTCATCTATTATTAAGAATGCCCTTCCTAAGAAATCTGCAGGCAGTTTTTCGGATACAAAGTAAATGCAGTTATCTGCAAGCATCGTCAACCCTGTAAATTCAGCATATTTGTTAATGAGCGAGGCTTTTATGAGACAAGGTGCTGGCTCGTAAAAATATTTTTTAACCGTAGATTTATTTATATACTTAATGTTTTCAATCGAATCGGGAAATTGTTTAATATTCCCGGCAGTAGAAATATCAACAGCAAATATTTTTGCTGATTCTTTACATACCTTATCCAGCAAAACAAGGATCTCTTTTACCTCATTATTTAAAGAAACGACCCGAAGCCATTTAACATTGGGAAGAGATTTTTTTAGGTATGTAATATCAACAAGAGGTGAGAGCTTAAGTAAAACTAACGGCGATAATTCAAATAATTTGCTTATCATTGATAGTATATCGGGAGAAGAATCATGTAACGTTACGGATTTTTTGCTGGATATGTTTGTTCTTCTGTCAGCATCAATGAAAATTAATTCAGCTTTTGATTCCTGCTTAATATATTCTTCGGCTTTTGATGTAATTCTTTCAATATTATTTATTTTCAGTTTTGCAAAATTAACATCTGCTAATAAATTCAGCTCTGAATCCATATCAACTGAAATAACATTTTTAAATGAGCGCGATAGCGCAATATCATCTATTCCAAGTCCGCCCGATAGATCGATCACAGTATTACCTTTAAATAGTGAAGCTTTATAATTTGCCATAGCTTCTGAGCTTGACTGTTCATAGCTTTTGGTTGTCATATAGCAGAAATGTGCAGTAAATTCAGGAAGTTTCTTTATTGCTTTTGGATATAGAGCAAGCTGGGCTATAAGCAATTTATAGATTTCGGGGAATAATTTTTTAAGCTGAATTGATGTTGCTTTATAGTAATCCTTAAGGAATGATTGTAAATCAAACTTTAACAGGTTATTTTTGTATTCTTCAACGGAATTCATTCTGCAATATTTGAAATTTCCATCATCAATTAAATACTATATTTTATCTTAATGAAAATATTTACATCGCTTCTGTTGTTTGGCGAAGCCAGAAGAAAGATAACAGAAAGCATTTTAAAAGAACTGGGCGTGTTTAATATCTATGACAAAAACAATTTTAATTACTGGCGCAACGGGTATGATAGGCGGACACCTTATCAATGAAATATTGCGCAGGGGTGATGAATATATTGCTCTTTCAACAAATCCCAAGGCCGCCAAGGGGAAGCTTAAAGGTGCGAAGAAAATTATTGCACTGGATGATTATTTATCCTTAAAGGACGAAAAAATTGATGTAATCATAAATCTTGCCGGCTCTAATTTAGGCTCAAAAAGGTGGAACGATAAAACCAAAAAAGATTTTTATGATTCACGAATTGATACAACGAATAATATTATTGAGCTTATTTCACAAATGAACAATAAACCCGAATTATTGGTAAGTACATCGGGGGTGGATTATTACGGTGATACAGGAAGCAAAGAAATATACGAAGATGCCCCGCCTGTGAAAGGTTTTTTGGGTAAGTTAACACATGACTGGGAACAGGCTGCTCTAAGAGCAGGCGGGCAGGGAGTTAGAGTTGTTGTACTAAGGACAGGGTTTGTAATGGCAAGTGATTCCGAAGCAGTAAAGAAATTACTTTTGCCGTTTAAATTATTTGTGGGCGGACCGCTTGGAAGCGGTAAACAGTATATTTCCTGGATACACATTGATGATTTGGTTGGGATATATATTTATGCAATTGATAATCCTATTGTAAAGGGAATATATAATGCAGCCGCGCCATACCCTGAAACTAACCGTAATTTTGGCAGGCATGCCGCAAAGATTCTCAGACGGACTGCATTTATGCCTGCACCTGCATTTATGATAAAGCTAATAGTTGGCGAAATGGCTGCTGTTGTTCTTGAAGGCAGGCGCGCTCTGCCAAAAAAGATAATTGAAGCTGGGTATAAGTTCAAGTTTGAACATGATGCAGAGGCATGGAAAGATGTGCTGAAATAATAAACTAACGTTATGATATATCAAGCATAACCGTAGCTGACCTTGAACCATTTATTGAAATCTGGGGCAGAAATCTCTGGCGAATATTGATTAATAAAGAACTCTTCGTTTAGGATACAGAAGAAATATCAAAATCCCCATTGTAGATTAATGCATACGAAAATATGAGGATCAATTTTGGCTTTACGAATACTGTAACTATCTTCCCCACTGTCAGAGCCAGTTCTTCGACTTTATAAGGGGATTATGATACAGGGATTGCTCAGTCTCTCTATCCCCATTGTAGATTAATGCATTAAAAAGCATAAAGATTAATTATAGATTTACGAATACTGCAACTATTCTCCCCACTGTCAGAGCCAGTTCTTCGACTTTTTAAGGGGGACTTGTTATCGGTTTACCAATGATTCATCATCTTCAAGGGTTTCGCGGAGATCGTTGCCATGCTCAACAACTGATTTAAGATTTGTCATAAAAAATGTCCAGCATACACAGCAATTGATGTGTGCAAAATCATTATGCCTTGCATCTTTATTGTAAGCCTGATGAAGCGTAAACAGTGTTCTTCCCTTAAGTTGTTTAATTGAGATAGTAACTATAAAACTATTTCCAAAAGCGAAGCTGAATTTTTCATTTTTAACTGCATCTAACACTTTGCCGTCAATTTTCAGATCCTTTTCCAGCCAGTGCCACATAAAAGTATCACCACTTTGCGCATTTTCGTTTTTCGCTCTATTGTTACCGTTAGTATCGGAGTAAACAGCTGACCCCATGAACCATTTGCATAAACCTTCGGCGCTTGTAGCAAAGCGGTATGCTTCTTCGGCAGTACATTTCAAGTAAATGTTGTGATGGAATTCCGAAAGGTTAAAATTTTTGGTAATGTCCCAGATACAGGTAGAGATATTCATTAGATAAGGCGGGAATTAAGCCCGCCTTATCTGATTATCAATCTATATCTTCTTTAAAATTCATAGTTAATGTGTAGTTTAATCTCGGGTATGATCTTTCAAGCATTCGCATAAAATTCATCCAAGTTGTAGTAGCTCTCATTAAAGCCTCAACCCCGCTTAAATGTTCCTGTAATTTGGGATGTCCAATGTCTTCCGTTAACCATTGATGAAATTTTGTTTTCCTATTACCTTTTGCATCTTTGGGGTTTTTTATTTTTAATTCTTCAAGAACACCCGGTGCTAATCTTTGATAAATTAGATTATTTGTATATTTACCTATAATGCCGGGTCTTTTTGCCCCTGATGGATTATACTGCCAATTATTAAGCCTAAACATTTCCTGATAAAATGAATCTGGAAAACGTTTTGCCCATTTAGCGTGTTCTTTTAGTAAATACTTTTCGAGGATTTTTTCAAGAGCTTTTCTGTCCCTTATTTCCTGATAACCTGTTGCCTCATCTACCAAAGCGATTATACCAACGGTTGCCAATCCACGTATAAGAATTTTGCACCGTTCAGCTATATGGACTTGATTCAAAGATAGAGCTTTTGCGTCGGTAGCGTCTAAAAAAACATTACAAACAATAGGTAATAATTCCGCTTTATAACCAATGTTCTTACCTCCTTTTGTACCCTGAAAAGGTATGGGAGCAGAATTCTCAATTAACTCTTTAGTTATAAAAGGTTTAAGGTTGTTAGACGTTAAAAAAACGGGTAACTGGAATTCTTGGTCATATTGCCTCCCACCCTTTGCTTTCCCTGTTCTCCCAATTGCTCTTAAAAATTCTATTCTATTCAAAACCCTTGTCCCGTCCTCTAAAACATAGGATTTAATTTCAATACCTCCAATTTTTAAAATTCCTTCGTGGGTTGCTTTCAAATTATTCATATATTTACCGCCTTTTTGATGGTTAAGTTAAAAATATCTTTATTGGCTCTATTGTTATAACGGAAACAAAACTCATTTATATAGAAATTCAAATATTTTTCTGTTACATAATGAAACTGTCCGATAACTCCACGTTTCAACAAGCTCCAAAAACCCTCAAGGGTATTTGTATGGCTTGCCCCGTTTACATATTCACCAGAGCTATGGTTTACAACGAAATGAACATAGTTTTTTGAAAGCCCGTTATAAGAGCCCCATTCATCAGTAATGATATTTGCGCCTGCTTTAACGAGTTTGTTAATTATTGGTTTTAAGGTTTTACTACTAACATCTTTAACTTTTTGAGCTATGACCTTGCCGTCACGTTCCAATACTCCAAATACTGCGGTTTTATCGCTTCCGCCCCTGCCTTGTCCACCCTTTGTTTTTTTATCTCTATGCCTATTTTTATTTTTGCCTCCAAGATATGTTTCATCTGCCTCAACAATGCCTTTTAACAAATCGCCATATTCTACAAATGCTTTTCTAATTCTCATTATCATAAACCAAGCTGTATCTTTATTCACTTCTATGTCTCTTGAAAGCTGTCTTGAACTGATGCCCTTTTTAGCGTTAAGAACTAATGAAATTGCAAGAAACCATTTTTGCAAATCTACCTTAGTTTTATGAAATATTGTGCCTACAGTAACCCTAAAAGATGTATTGCAGGTATTGCAGTGATGCCTATTTTCTTTTGGTAAACCAGAGACCTTAATTGATTTGCAGTAGGGGCAAACAGGGATGTTATTCCATCTGACCTTTTCAAGATGGTTTAAGCAATCTATTTGCGTGGGGAAAAGCTTGTAAATTTGTATTATATTCATATTGTTTTTAAGTTTAGAATGTCACTACCATTAAACAATACAAATATAGCTAAAGGGTTTATCCAAAGTCAAGGGGTAAACCTCTACCTGTATCTGGGACATTACCAAATTTTTTTCTGTCATTTAATAATTTCTCCGAATGCTATATCGTATTCATCGGGGTCATTTATGCCGAATTCCTTCACGCCGTAAGGAGCTGTATAAAGAGAGTAATCTATGGTTGCCCCGTTATCAATAAATTCCTTGTACAAAGCTTCAATATCATTAACCCAGAAATAAACATTGCTTGTCTTTTCAACGGATTTCCAGTTTGGAATTATTTTATCTCCCGGGGATTTAGCGAACATTAGATGTTGCTCATCCCTTTGAATAACTGCGAAATCAGGGGGCTTGCCATATATTTCAGAAACAGTAAAGCCAAGCTTATCCCTGTAATGTTCAACAGAAACAATAATATCTTTAACAAGAAGAATTGGCGCAGAACCTGTCAGCTTTGCTTTCATGAAATATAATTAATTTTTATCTTCGCACATAAGCCAGGTAACCGAATCTTCAAATTCATCGAAAATATTTACTGTATAGCCGCGGTTTCCCGCGCACATTTCAAGGAATTTTGCTTTATCGTAATCATGCTGCGCTCCAAGCAGTATTGCGATCTTTTTTCGGAACGAATGCCTGTGTTTGCCTAATTCTGTAACAAGCTCGTATATATCTGAAAGGGTTAACACAGAAGTTGTATCGCGGATATCGACAAGTATATCGTGCTGGTCATCCGGAGCGTTTAACCGGGCAATTTCCGCCATAACTATTTTGCTTTGTTCAAGGTTTAGCTGTCCTGACGCAGTAGTTTTGATGAAATCCTTTGTTTTAACAAATTTTATCTCTGCTTTCATTGATATATGAAATTAATTTATTTAAGTTGACCTCTTGTAACTCGAAACGCTGTTTCGAGCATAAATTACTCTAATCTGGATGTTCCATTTACAAACTTTAAATCATTATTAAACAATGACATAAAGAACTCAA
>JAYTUN010000009.1:0-12162 GCA_043744495.1 Ignavibacteria bacterium | reverse complement strand
CCCATCCGCCATTAGGTATTTTTAATATGTTAGCACCCCAGAATGCAAGGTCAACTATAAGAAAAAATATAGTAATAAATACAGCCAGTGGTATAGACCATTTCCAAAGTTTGGTCATTGCAATAAAAGCAAGCACTGTTGTTATCACCATTGTCGCTGTTACTGCAATACCATAAGCGGCAGCAAGATTACTTGATGACCTGAAACTTAATACAAGCAAGATAGTACCTAAAAACATCAACCAGTTAAGATGAGGAATGTATATTTGTCCGCGCTCATCTTGTGAAGTGTGAATTATTCTAACCCTGGGTAAATAACCTAATTGTAATGCCTGCTGCGTTATTGAAAATGCGCCAGATATCAACGCCTGCGATGCTATTACTGTTGCTAAGGTTGATATTACTACCATAGGATATAATGCCCAATCAGGGGCGAGGTAAAAAAAGGGATTTACAGCTGCTTCAGGAGTTTGGAGCAACATTGCACCTTGACCAAAATAATTCATCAGCAAACAAGGAAGAACCATTGTAAACCAGGCAAACCTGATTGGTTTAGGACCAAAATGTCCCATATCTGCATAAAGCGCTTCTCCTCCGGTTACAACTAAAAATACCGATCCTAAAATAATAAATCCGTGAAATCCATTATGTATAAAAAAATTAATTGCGTAGGCAGGATTAACGGCTTGAAGTACTTCAGGATTTTTAATGATTGCATTAACTCCAAGTACAGCTATTGAAATGAACCAGACTATTATTATAGGACCGAATATTACACCTACTTTACTTGTGCCTCTTTTTTGAAAGTAGAAAAGAAAAAATAGAATAACTAAAGTAATCGGAATTACGTAATGCTCAAAAGCAGGAGTAGCTATTTTAAGTCCCTCTACGGCACTTAGAACTGATATAGCAGGTGTAATGATCCCATCACCATACAATAATGCTGAGCCGAACAAACCTAAGCTTATTATTATCACTAAGCGCCAGCCCTTCTTACGGGGTTTTACTAGCTCCATCAATGCAAGAATGCCGCCTTCGCCTTCATTATCTGCACGCATTACAATAATTAGGTATTTAATGCATATAATAATAATTAGCGCCCAGAAAACAAGTGATAGTACACCTAATACATTATCATGTGTGGGCAATACTCCATGTTTTGCTGAAAAACATTCTTTAAGCGCATATAAGGGGCTTGTGCCTATATCACCATATACAACTCCTAAGGCTCCTAATGAAAGATAAAGAAAGTATTTATAATTTTTCTTAACAGTACTGTTATCAGTAGCGGGACTATTTATATGTTCGGTACTTATTCTTCGTGAAATTAGTTATACATACTGCAAAATAGTAAAATACTAATTCACAGTTCATGCAAATTTAGTAAAAAGCTATTCATAATAAAACTTATTAATAAATAGCGCATTTTTATGTGAAAATGGCTAAAATACAGCTATTTTGTTGCTAAATGTTACTTTTTCTGAATCAGGATCAATTCCTGTGATTACATAATATACTTAGGAAGAAATTAGAAAGTTTCTTAAAATTTTTGTTAATTCAATTTTTTGTAAAATACAATTAAGAACTTTTAAAAAATAAATATCTTTACCAAAAAAATTGCACTTTCAATTAAAAATTGATAAAATTATATTGTATTGTTATGAGCAAAATATTATTTCAAATAAATTACGATGTACACCCTGAAAAAAGGGATGATTACCTGGTTTCCATAAAAGAACTTGAAGATTACATGAGCTCACACACAAACCATAATTACATGGTTGTTGAAGATAAGAATAAAAAGAACAGTTTTACTGAGGTTTATATTCTTAAAGATGAGGCTGAATTTGAAGGACTTGAAGATGAAATGGACGATACAATTTACAGTTTAACAACAAAAATATTAAGCCTGTATGTTGTTGAGGGTAAAACAAGGTATTCAACTTCTTACCAAATCAGCTGAACTATTTCAGGTTCAGGTTTTCCTGCTGGATATTTACCAATGGCATTATCTGCTGCTATCCCTTCGTATCTGGACACTTAAAAAACATTTTTATTGTTAATTTAGTCCGGAAGTAACCTATTTAAATTGGCAAAACTCAGGAAAAATAAAACAGAGTTTAAAACTGATAAGACGGTAAAATTTTTTATTGCCTTTATTACAGTTATATTAATAACTGCAATGTTTCCTAAATATGAAACAATTGAAACGGACTATATGACAGGTATGGTCTGGAGCAAAGAGGATCTTATTGCCCCTTTCAGTTTTCCTGTTTATAAAAGTGAATCAGTTTACAAAAAGGAAGTTGAAGAAGCCGGAAGCAGAGTTTTCCCGGTCTTTGATGTGAACACCAGGAAATCAAATGAATCTAACTGGCTCGATTCAATTAACCTGCAGTTTTCTAAGCTATTGAAGGTAGCTGATTATGAAAATGAATTTGAAAAAGAAAAAGCGCTTCCAGAAGAAAAACGTACAACCAGTGAGCAGGCTTTAAATAAATTAAAATCAGAGTTAAATTTTACACTTACCGAAGCTGAATGGAGCAGCCTCAAGGGTACACTTAATAATCCTGCTTCTTCCGATGCATTCAGGAAGAAGATAATACAGTCCCTAAACCAGGTTTATGATAAAAAAATAATTGAACTGCCTAAATCAAAGATAACCTCCGGAAAAATATCATATATTAAAAATAAAGTCGAAGAAACTATTGACCTGGATAACGTTCGTGATATCTCTGAAGTTGAAAAGATACTTAATAATGATTTTACCAGCTTTTATAAGAACCCTGAGCTGCCGGGTATATCTTTAAAAATTGCCAGGATTTATGTTTATCCTGATTTTATATATAATGAACCTGAGTCGGAAAAGATACTTTCAGCAGTTACTGATGCTGTTCCTAAAACTTTCGGGCTGGTGCGTGAGAATGAAAGAATAATAAGCAAGCATGACCCTATCAATGAAGCTACTAAGCTTAAGCTTCAATCATACAAAAAAATCAGAAATGAGCAAATGGGAACGAGTGATTTTTATTTGCAGCAGCTTGGACGATTTCTTTTTGTCGCATTAATGATCTTTTTACTCGCTATTTTCCTTTATAAAATGAGAACTGCAATATTTGAAGATAATATGAAGCTGATATTAATATCAACAATTATTCTTCTGCAATGCTTGTTTTCATATCTTAGCCTTCAGCTTAAAATAAATTACCCTATTGAATATATAATCTTTGTCCCGGTAGCAGCTATGCTGCTTACTATAATATTTGATTCGCGTGTTGCAGTTTACGCTATAATAATAGTCTGTCTGCTTGTTTCTGCTGTAAGAGGAGGGGATTATGATATTCTTATACCAAATTTTGCTGCATCGGTATTGGTTGTTTATTCGGTAAGAGATATAAAGAAGCGTTCGCAGATATTTGTTTCAATGATATACATATTAATAGGATATTTTATAGCAATAATTGCAATTGGACTTGAGCGGTATGATGATTTTAATACAATAAAAAACCAGGTAATAGTAGCCGGATTTAATGCAATTTTATCACCTATACTTGCTTATGGTTTGCTGATATTTTATGAAAAAGTTTTCCGCGTAGCTACAGATCTTGTTTTCCTTGAAATGAGCGATTTTAATAACCCGCTGTTAAGAGATTTATCATCAAAAGCGCCCGGAACTTTTCATCATTCAATCATTATGGGAAATCTATCCGAGCAGGCTGCCAAGGAAATTGGAGCAAACCAAATACTTGCCCGTGTTGGGTGTTACTACCATGATATTGGTAAAATTGTTAACCCAGATTACTTTGTTGAAAACCAGATGGATTCCAATAAACATGAAGAACTAAATCCTTCACTTAGTGCAAAAATGATTATTGCTCATGTTAAGAACGGCGTAAAACTTGCTGAAAGATACAGGCTTCCAAAGGAAATTATTGATTTTATCCCAATGCATCACGGCACAAATCTTGTTTCATACTTTTACGAGAAGGCAAGAACTGAAGAGGGTGAAATTGATACAACACACGAGTATATTTACAGGTATCCGGGACCCAAGCCGCAAACAAAAGAGACAGGTATTGTTATGCTTGCCGATTCCGTTGAAGCAGCAACGCGCTCAATTGAAGACCCAACTCCTGCTAAGCTTGAAACACAGATAAGCGAGATAATTAAAGCCAGATTTTTAGATGGTGAGCTTGATGAGTGTGACCTGACATTAAAGGACCTTATTCAGATAAAGCAGAGTTTTCTTAAAACAATTGTTGGTATCCACCATCACAGAATAAAATATCCAGAAACAGCTGATGAAGAAGATTAATCACACAGTAGTTAAAGACGGGAAGAAATCTCAAATACAGAGTTTTTTGCTTTATCTTGAACTCGAAAAATCCCTTTCCGCCAATACTATTAATTCATACTCGTTTGACCTAGAAAAATTCAGAAGCTATCTTGATGAACTGAATATTGAAGGATTTGAAGATGTAGAAGAAACGCATATCGAAAAATTCCTTGCAATACTTAAAAAAGAATATAAAGCATCATCAACATCCAGGCTACTATCTGCCCTTAGACAGTTTTATGAGCATTTGATAGATTCAAAGAATTATAATATTAAATTAAACCCGTTGGAGTATTTTGACTCACCAAAAATTGGCAGAAAACTACCTGATGTTCTCACTGTTGAAGAAATAAATAAAATATTAAGTCAGCCCGATGAAAATACATCACTTGGATTAAGGGATAAAACAATACTTGAAATTATGTATGCCTGCGGCTTAAGGGTAAGTGAGGTTTTAACGCTAAAAACATCAAATATTTTATATAATGATGAAATTGTTCGTGTAATTGGCAAAGGCTCTAAGGAAAGAATTGTTCCGGCTGCGCCATCTTCGCTTGCATGGGTAAAGATGTATTTGGAAAGATCCAGAAATACTCTGAGTAAGGCATTTTCTGAAGATTATTTGTTCCTTAACTGGCGAGGCAGAAAACTTTCAAGAATGGCTATTTGGGATATTATTAATAAATATTCCAAAATGGCTAAGATACAGAAGAAGATACATCCGCATATTTTCAGGCATTCATTTGCGACACATTTGCTTGAAGGAGGAGCTGACCTGCGCTCAATACAGGAAATGCTGGGTCATGCGGATATTAGCACAACACAGATATATACCCACGTTGATATTTCCTATTTAAAACAAGTACATAAACAGTTTCATCCGCGAGGGTAAAAAATTTGCGAGCGAAGCGAAGCAATCTCATGGCATATTAAAAAGATGACCCTAATGGTACGCCCTTCGCTCGCAAAAGTTTATTTTATTAAAACCATCTTTTTGGTTTCTGAAAAATCATTAGCAGCAAGTTTGTAGAAATAAATTCCGCTCGGCAGAATAGAAGCATCAAAATCTGCTGAATAAACTCCGGCCTGCAAATTACCTTTATACAGTTCTGCAACTTCAACACCCAATGAATTATATACTATCAGACTGATATCGCTTCTTTGAGATAGTGCAAAGTTTATTATAGTATGTGGATTAAACGGGTTGGGGTAGTTCTGCTCAAGCTTAAATATTCCGGGAATTTCATTAGATGTTTGTGATATGCCCAGCACAACCAGTGTACAGGTTATACCATCTATATTATATACCCGAAACTGGTTAGCTAATGAATCCCTGTAAATAAACGACCAATATGGTTTAGATGTATCAGGCATACCTGGGATTTTGTAAATATTCCCTGTTATTGTTGTATTAGGGTATGTAAGCCTGAAATTTCTGCCGCCTGCATTTTCAGCAGCGGTAATTGCAATATTGCTTTCACAGAAAGCATTGCCCAGTGGTCTTAGCAATGAACCAGGAAGGCTTGTTGTCCTGATACCTGTTGGAATAGGAAAGCCTGCAATTACAATTATAGTTACAGCATAGCCAGTATCATTAACCCCGGGTTTATAAAACCAGTAAACCCATAAAGCAGATTTGCCGGTTGTATCAACTCCAAGCGCCGATGTAATTCCAAACATGGTGGCATTTGAAGCAAAATTACTTACAGCATAATTTGTTGCATTATTGATATATGTTTTTGGTAGGTACTTTGTTTGTGAATAAATGTTATTAGCTATAATACAAATAGATAAAACTGCAATGATTAAATATATTTTATTTTTCATAATATTATTTTGTTATCATTTTGTTTTTAAGAATACCATACTTAAAACATGTTAGGTATAGATGACATGTATTATCAGAACTACAGCATAATCTATGCACTCTCAGGTTTAAGATAATTGATGAGATTGCTTCCGCGCCAAAGGCGGGCAGGCGCTAACGCTCGCAAATATCAATACCTGATAGGTTTAAGATTCAATATTTATGTAATATATCATCTTTCATTTTATATAAATATTCCAAAGCAGCTTCATACTCATTTGGAATAATCCCGTCAAGTATTGCTTCTTCAATTGCTGTTTTAAGCATACCAACTGCTCTTGAAGGCTGTAAATTACATATCTTCATTATCTCATCGCCTTTAACAGGTGACTGGAAGTTACGTATCTTATCACGTGCTTCTACTTCGGCAGCCATTTTTTCAACTCTGTCAAAATTTTCAAGGTATTTCTTCACCTTTGAAGGATCTTTCGAAGTAATATCTGCCCTGCAAAGTGTAAATAAGTCTTCTAAGTCATCACCCGCTTCAAATATCAGCCTTCGCACTGCGGAATCAGTAACATTCTCATTAGCCAGCGCAATTGGTCTAAGATGAAGCCTGACAAGCTTTTCAACGTAATGTAGCTTATCAAATGGGAGCTTTAGCTTTGTAAATATTTTTTTCTGCCATCTTGCACCCAGATCCTCATGTCCGTGAAATGTCCAGCCTATATCATCAAAGAATTTCTTAGTGGGTGGCTTGGCAATATCGTGCATTAACGCTGTGAAACGCAGCCAGAGCTTATCAGTCTTTTCTGAAATATTATCCACAACCTGCAGTGTGTGATAAAAAACATCCTTGTGGTGGAAATCTTTTCTCTGGTCAACACCTTCAAGGTTGTGAACTTCCGGGAAAATTATTTCCATTATGCCTGATTTAAAAAGAAGATTTAAACCAATTGAAGGTTTTGGCGAGGCAATAATCTTAAGGAATTCATCTGTAATCCTTTCCTGTGATACAACGGTATCTTCACTTTTAGTTATTCTAATGCGTTCCTTCATTTGTTTAATAGCGTGGAAAGTATCTCCGGCAATTTCAAACCCAAGCTGTGAAGCAAACCTGCATGCGCGCATCATTCTAAGCGGGTCATCACTGAATGTAGCCTCAGGTTCTAATGGAGTGCGTAATATTTTATCCTTCAGATCGTCAAGTCCTGAAAACATATCAATAACTTCACTCGTGTAATCGTTTAATGAAACTGCAAGCGCGTTAACGGTAAAATCCCGGCGCGAAAGGTCTTCCCTCAGGTCAGCAAATTCAACAACTGGTTTACGTGAATTGCTTTGGTAGCTCTCTTTTCTTGCTGAGGCAAACTCTACTTTATTGCCTTCTATTTCAAGCATCGCAGTACCGAACTTTTTATACACTGCGGCTAACTTTACTGTAAATTCATCAGCAGTCAGTTCTGCAAAGGCAATTCCATCGCCAATTACGGTTATATCAATATCAGTTTTACTTTGCCCTATGAGCTTATCGCGCACATAACCGCCTACAAGGTATGCCTGAACATTACTCTTAATGGCAATCTTTGAAATTTTACTTATTATATTATTTGAATTTATGAAATCTATCAACCCTGTTTTATAATTTTAATTATTTTATCGGCAACTTCAACGGCTTCTTTGCCTGCTGATAGTGTTACCTTAACCGGTGTATTATTCATTATGCTTTCAAAGAATGATTCAAGCTCATTCTTAATTGGATTAATGTTTTCTGGATTTTCCGGCTTAGGCTCTTCATAAACTATTTTTTTTGAATCAGAAAGGGGAAATGATATTCCCGTGCTTATTGTATCAGTATCAGTTAAACGGAAAACTTCTGACTTATTGTTGAGGAAATCAACTGATATATAAGCGTTTTGCTGGAATATCCTCATCTTGCGCATTTTTTTAAGTGATATTCTGCTTGCTGTGAGGTTTGCAACACAGCCGTTTTCTAATGTAAGCCGTGCATTGGCTATATCAATTTCATCTGAAATAACGGCTACTCCGTTTGCATCAATTTTTTTAACGGGTGAGTTACCAAGGTGCAGAATTATATCAATATCATGTATCATCAGGTCCTGTATTACCGATACATCAGTTCCCCGTGGATTAAACTGTGCAAGCCGGTGCGACTCAATGAACATCGGTTTCATATCAAATTTTTCAAGCGCCACTAAAGCGGGGTTAAATCTTTCTACATGACCCACCTGTATCTTAACATTCTTGCCTTCAGCCTGTTTGATAAGCATTTCAGCTTCGCTGAGCGTGCTTGTAACAGGTTTTTCTATGAATATGTTAATATTCTTTTTTAGCGCTTCCTTAGCAATTGCATAATGTGCCAGTGTTGGAGTTACAATTACGAGTGTATCAATTTCAACAAGCATTTCTTCAAGTGATGTGTATCCTTTGATTTTGTATTCAGAGCTGATTGCAGTTGTTATGCTACTCTCGGTATCATATATACCCTTAAATATCACACGCTTATCAACTGAGGCGACCTCGTTAATTAAGCGGCAATGTATTTTGCCCAGATGACCGCATCCTGCTAAGCCAATATTGATTTTTTTACTTGCCAATTTATAATTTGTTTAAACTTTATGAAATATCTATACTAACCCTGTGCATTACAAAAACTCCCAAAAGCGTTATAACCGAACCGATTATGAAAAAAACCGAAATATGTTCTGATAGAAATATAATAGAAAATAAAACTGTAAGCAGTGGAGAAATATTTGAAAGAGTTGTAAGTTTGCTTACTGCAATGCTCCGCAGGGCGTAATACCACACAAAATAAGCAAAATATGCAACTACTACAGAAAGATATATGAATCCTATAATACCTTTATAGCTCAGGTTTTGCAAGGTGAAGTTTGGCAGGTCATAAATAAATAACGGTATGTAAAAAACACTTCCTACCAAAAACACAAAAGCTGATGTTTTTAACGCGCCGTATTTGCCGATAATATTTTTGCCAAGTGTTAAATACATCGAAAATGTAAACACAGCCAGCAACAGAAGTATATCTCCCTTAATAACATCGCTACTAACATTTGCTGAAGTAAGCCCTTCATAGAAAATAACACAAATCCCGGCAACCGTTAGCAGAATTGAAATTAACTTTGAGTAATTGAACTTTTCATACCTTAAGAGCACTGCTATTATGTAAGCATATACCGGATTGAGCGAGTAAATTATCCCGCTATGCGAAGCATACGAAAGTTTTATTCCGTTTAGAAAAAAGAACTGGTTTAGGGGAATACATAATAATGCAAGAAGAATGAGCCTGGGGTAATCTTTATTATCAAATTTAAGGTTTTGCTTCCTTATCTTTAATGTTATGTAAAATAGAATTGCTGCCAAACCGAACCGGAAAAAGCCAAGTGATAATGGAGATATTTCAGCTACGGTAAGCTTTGCGAATATGGGTGTAAAAGTTGCTGCCAGTATTATAAACACCAGCAGCATAATGTTCTTCATTATTTCTTTGTAGCTTTAGCTTTTGATTCCTTTATCTTAGCTTTTGCCTTAGCCTGTTTTTTCCTGTGCTTGCCTGCTACTTTTTTTAATTTTTTATTCATTTTTATTTATTGTTTTTAAATTATTTATTGTTTTTAAATTATTATTAAGCAATTGTTACTTCTTTATCTAAATAAACATCCTGAATTGCGTGAAGAAGATCAACTCCATCATTCATCGGCTTCTGGAAAGCTTACCTTCCGGAAATAAGACCCATACCTCCTGCGCGTTTGTTTATTACGGCTGTTTTAATTGCTTCTTTTAAGTCTGAATCACCACTACCTGTTGATGCACCTCCTGAATTTATCAAGCCGCATCTGCCCATATAGCAGTTAGCCACCTGATAACGGGTTAAGTCAATCGGGTTATCTGATGATAACTTTTCATAAACAAGCTTGCTTGTTTTACCGAATTTTAATGCGTTATATCCGCCGTTATTTTCAGGGAGCTTCTGCTTAATTATATCAGCTTCAATGGTAACGCCTAAATGATTTGCCTGTCCGGTTAAATCAGCAGAAACATGATAATCTTTATCGCCTTTAACGTTGAATGCCGAATTCCTTAAGTAGCACCATAATATTGTAACCATACCGAATTCATGGGCGTATTGGAAAGCTGCTGATACTTCCTGCAATTGGCGGGCTGATTCATCAGAACCAAAGTATATTGTAGCTCCAATTCCCGTTGCGCCTAAATTATATCCCTGCTCAACACTTGCAAATAATATCTGGTCATATTTATTAGGGTATGAAAGAAATTCATTGTGATTGATCTTTAGTATAAATGGAATCTTGTGAGCGTATTTCCTTGAAACCAAGCCAAGTACACCAAGTGTTGATGCAACTGCGTTGCACTCGCCTTCAATTGCTAGCTTGACAATATTTTCGGGGTCAAAGTACATTGGGTTTGGCGAAAATGATGCGCCTGCGGAGTGCTCTATTCCCTGGTCAACCGGTAATATTGATACATACCCGGTTCCTCTTAGCCTACCGTGATTATAAATTGCCTGCATGTTCCTTAATACCTGTGGCGAGCGGTCTGAATCTTTCCATATACGGTCAACAAAATCAGGACCTGGTAAGTGAAGTGTTTCCTTTGGTATAGTGATGCATTTATGCTCCAATAGGGTTGAATCATTGCCTAATAATTCTTTAATATTTACTGCCATTTTAATATTTCTCCTGCTATTAGCTGTTTTGAAGTTATGTTGTAGTGAAAGGGAGCTTTACAATATTACACTCAAGCTCACTATCATTATATTTAATTTTATAATTCTTCTCGTAATCCAGAAAAATTGTTTTCACAAAGCCAAGTCCAACTGAACCTAAGGTTTGAGAATTTACCGCACTAGTCATAAATCCGCATTCTTTGCCATCAACTGTGATTTTGCAATTTTCGTTTAATTCGTTAATTCCTGTATCTAGAAATTTAACACCAACAATATGCTTGCTTATTTTATCGTAAGCATCAAGTCTTGCAATTACTTCCTGCCCTACGTAGCATCCTTTGGTAAAGCTTACATACATATTCAGTCCGCACTCCAATGGATTTGTAAGATCACTCATTTCTTTTCTGTATGCGGGAATGCCAAGCTCAATTCTTTTTACATCATACTCTTCAGGTGATACTTCACTTAGAGTAAATTCCTTAATGTTTTCTTCGGTGAAAATTAAATTGTTCCAGTAGTCTTTATCAATGACAGAATATATAAATTGAACACCTCCAAATGCATCATCATTGTTTGCAATTATTGCGTCGTGTCCGTTGGTTAAAAAAAAATCATTATCAACAAAAGTCGAAATGTTCCGTTCTGAAATTTTTTTCATCAAACCCTGAGCGTTATCACCATAGAATAAAATTGCCTCATGTGTTCCGCTCATATTTGTTGGGATGAAGTCATCCATAATTGTGTATTTATCCAAATGAGCCAGAACATTTGCTGCGTTATTAAAAGAGCATGAAGCAAAAACAAAATCACCAAAATTATACAGGGTTAACAGGTCAACAAACCTCCCTTTATCGGAGGTTAATATAGTCTTAATCCCGTGAAATTTTTCAAGGGAATTCACACCATTGGTTGAAAGCCTGTTAATGAGATCAAGCCTGTCGCCCCCGTTAAACTTTAAATAATCCTGTGGTAATCTATAAAAATTAAGCATTATTGAGCAAATATACCTGTTTTTGGTAAGTTATTCAAAGTAATAAAATATCATATTTTAATTGAAGATAATGTTTGATTTGCGATAAAATTCAAATGAGAGTATAGGCTGTTTAGCGAGCTTATTAAAAATAGTGAAATAGAGTAATAGTGAAACAGAGAAATAGTGAAATGGTGATTTTAAAAACATATTAATAACTGATGTTACGCATTCCCTATCTGTCCTGCTTTCCTGACTTTAGCAACAGGACGAAAGTGGGTAAAGAAGTCTCTTTCTTGAAACCCAGTAAAGATTGAAAAAATG
>JAYTUN010000008.1:0-3097 GCA_043744495.1 Ignavibacteria bacterium | reverse complement strand
TTGAATTTATTTCATAAAGCATATACTTTAGGATCTTACGCTGCTAATTTTTTGGTTAATTGGATTATATCCTTAATTTCTTCTTCGCTGAAATATTTTTCAACTGCGTTAAGACCGAATTGTGTGAATGGCACGTCATAAAGATCAGCTTCATCAATTTGTTTACGTTGAATAAATACAGTCTGTACTGCGCGTAAAAAACGGGATTGGTCTGCATTATAATTATGGTTCAGTATAAAAGCGTCAAATGCCTTTTGCACTATATCACTGTAACTTGGCAGGTTTTCAATATTAAGAATATGCTTAATAAAATCAATTAAACTGCCGGGTTTTACTCCAAAGGCTTTAAGCATATTATCTTCGTTTAGCTCAAACTCACCTGTAGTAAATTCAGTTATTAAAGTCGCTTCAAGCTCCAGCAAGTCTTCCTGTGTAACTGTTTCACCTGCCTTTAGTTTTATTATTACCGGGTGCTCTTCTGCAATTCTAAGTATTTTCTCTTCAATTTTCTTACGGTACTCTTCAACATAAATTTTCTGATTGCCTTCTTTGATAACTACCCACTTGCGGGCTTCTATTATATCATCAAGCCCCAGTTCAATAACAAGTGAGGGTTTTTCCTGTTTATATTTCATTATAGGCGCAAGCTTATCGCGTGTGTCCGAAATTTCTTCTAGAGTTAAGCTTATTGCAAATGCATTGGTTAAAATGTCATTAATCAGCTTTTCATGTTCCTTAACAATATCCATAGTAACCGGCAGCAGAGATACATCTTCCTTGATGGATTCAAGTACCTTGTCATTATCTTTCTTTTCAATAAGGTTTAACCCAAGCCGCTCCATCTTGCTCGTAAAAAATGCTTCCTGAGAATTGACATTGCGGGCAAATCTTAACAGCGGTGATACTTTTAAACGCAGAAATTCAAGCTTATCGGACGATAAATAATTCCAGAACTCATCATTCCAAGCATCCCTTACTTCATTATAGCTTCTGCGCACTGTGTAAGATTCAAGCGGTATTTTTAAAATATCATTTCTTATGTCATATTTAATTCTTGAGGCATCCTGTGATTGCTGGTCATTTAAGAAATGTTTAAGCTTGTTTAACCTGGTATTAAAAATTGTTACAAGTACAGGCTGCTGAGATTTTTTCTCATCATCTTTGGGCATCATATCAAAGTGCTCAAAGTTTTCCCAGAAATCCACAATTAAGAAGTCATCTTTGCGGAAATTAGGGAGCCATTCAAATCTTTCACAGGCAGACATGTGTCTGGTACCTCGCCCTATCATTTGCCAAAATTTTATCTGCGAGCCAACAGGCTTCCAGAATGCAAGGTTCATAACTTCAGGGAAATCAAAGCCAGTATCGAGCATATCAACTGATATTGCAATTCTTGGCATATCCTGTTTTTGAAAGTCAGATAAAAGCTCTTTTGCGCGTTCCATTTTAGAATCAATAACCTGGCACAGCTTACCTTCATACTCGGGGTACATTTTATCAAATGTTTCCTTTAATCTTAAAGCATGCTTATGTGTTACAGCAAACACAATAGTTTTAGCAGATGTCTGACCTGAAGCGTCTTTATAGCATACTTCCATAAATTCTTCCCATTGCCTGCGGAGAGTATCAATATTAGTAACTTTTCTTTCAAGGTCAGTTCCTTCAAAATCAATATCTTCAGGGTTAAAACCGTTTTCAACAAGTTTGTTCTGGTCTTCCTCGCTTAATTCAAGAAATTTTATCCCATGCCTTTGGAATTTTGTTTGAGCTGAGTACACATTAAAATCTGCAAGGTAATTTTCATTAACGGCAGTATCGTAATCATACAGAAATGTGGGTGACATTCCATCGCTATCAAAAAATTTGAAAGTATCGCGGTCAATAAAATTTGCAGGTGTGGCGGTTAAGCCTATCTGCACAGCATCAAAATATGCAAGCACGTCAGAAAATTTATTATATATTGAGCGATGGCATTCATCGGAAATGATAAGATCAAAATCAGCCGGAGTAAATTTAGAATAACACAGATCAAGAGTTTGCAGAGTTGATACAAACAATCTTACGTTCTTATTTATTGCATAAGTTCTTATCCTTGTATTTGCTTCATTGGGCAGGTGTATTTTAAATCCTTTTGTTAATGCCTGTTCAACCAGTGTATCTCTATCCGCGAGAAATAATATTTTCTGCGCCTGTCTTGCTTTAATAAATACATCAATCAGCGCCATTGTTGTACGTGTTTTACCTGTGCCTGTAGCCATAACAAGAAGTGCTTTGCGTTTTTTCTTAATTTCAATGGCTTCGGCAATTCTTCTTACAGCTTCAACCTGGTAGGCGCGGTTAATAATAGTATCTTTAATAGTTATTTCATTAAGAGAAAGTTTATTTTGTTTTAAATATAACAGCCTCTCAAGATTTTCCCGTGAAAAAAATCCCGCAACGTGCCTTTCAGCTGAGTGCTCGCTATCCCAAAAGAAAATATCATCACCATTTGTTAAAAAAATATAGGGTCTGAAAAATTGCGCAGCCTGAATTTCATCTGCATAATCAGAAGCCTGTTTTAATCCAACTCTGGGATCACGGCTTGTGCGTTTTGCTTCTACAATTGCAAGTACTTCGCCGTTATCACGGTAAAGCGTATAATCAGTAAATCCGTTTATTATTGTATTATCGTAATTGGTAGTTGGTATTTCGGTTCTTACCTGTGAGCGGTCAAAGATATTCCAGCCTGCCTTTTGTAGCAAGGGATCTATTAGCGTTGCCCGGGTTATATGTTCATTCGGATTCATGCTATCAAGTGATAGACAAATTTAGTTATTTCCAATTACTTATAAAAGGTTAAATTTAAAGTAAACGAAAAAAGGTGAGCCGAAAATAGATCCTTCCTTCCTTCCTTCCTGCACTCCGTGCATTAAGGCTTACCTGCCTGCACTCCGTGCATTAAGGCTTACCTGCCTGCACTACTTTCTCCACTTCGTGGAGCAAGTCAGGCCGTTACGTCAGGCAGGCATTCGCTTCCACGCCTAAGGTGTCTGTTGCACAACACATTATCACACACCCCGTCTTCACCTTCGGTGAATCCACCCCTCTCAAGAGGGGA
>JAYTUN010000007.1:0-12246 GCA_043744495.1 Ignavibacteria bacterium | reverse complement strand
CATTTTAAGCGTAATTTTAGCATAAGGAAACTAAATTCTAACCTAAATTGTTGAATTTAGTAAATAAACACAATATAAATACACTATGGATAGTAATTTCTCAAACAGGGTTCAGGATGTAATAAGATTAAGCAGGGAAGAAGCAATTCGACTCGGGCATGATTATATCGGTACTGAACATCTCCTACTTGGTATTATCCGAGAAGGAGAAGGGATTGCCATTAAGATATTCAGGAATCTTGGAAATGATATAAGTAAGATCAAGAAAACTATTGAAGATACTGTAAGGCAGTCAGGTGCAACCCTTACAGTTGGAAACATACCGCTCACAAAGCAAGCTGAAAAAGTTTTAAAGATAACATATCTTGAAGCCAAAATATTCAAGTCTGATGTTATAGGCACAGAGCACCTTCTGCTATCAATATTAAGAGAAGATGATAACCTTGCCTCCCAGATACTTCAGCAGTTTGGCATTACATACGAAGTTGTTAAAGAAGATCTTTCCGGCATACTTAGCGGTAAGTCATCACCTCAGCAGCAAAAATCACCAGCTTCTGAAAAGAAACCTGAGAGAACAAAGACACCGGTGCTTGATAATTTTGGCAGAGATTTAACCAGGCTTGCTATAGATGATAAGCTTGATCCAATTGTAGGCAGGGAAAAGGAAATTGAGCGTGTTGCGCAGGTTTTAAGCCGCAGGAAAAAGAATAATCCTGTGCTAATTGGCGAGCCCGGTGTAGGAAAAACTGCAATTGCCGAAGGTTTGGCGATCAGAATTATTCAGAAGAAAGTTTCGCGTGTTTTGCACGCTAAGCGTGTTGTTACCCTTGACCTTGCTTCACTTGTTGCTGGTACAAAATACCGCGGACAGTTTGAAGAGCGTATGAAAGCTGTTATGAACGAACTTGAAAAAGCGAAGGATGTAATACTCTTCATTGATGAGTTACATACAATTGTCGGCGCAGGCGGCGCTTCAGGTTCGCTTGATGCATCAAACATTTTCAAGCCCGCGCTTGCAAGAGGAGACCTGCAGTGCATTGGAGCTACAACACTTGATGAGTACAGGCAGTACATAGAAAAGGATGGCGCACTTGACCGCCGTTTCCAGAAGATTATAGTTAATCCCACAACTGAGGAGGAGACTATGCAGATATTAAACAACATCAAGCATAAATACGAAGAGCACCACAATGTTAAATATACCGATAAAGCCATAGAAGGCGCCGTAAAGCTCAGTTCAAGATATATAACAGACCGTTACATGCCTGATAAGGCAATTGACGTAATGGATGAAGCCGGCTCAAGGGTTCATTTGGCAAATATTGTTGTGCCTGAAAATATTGTTATACTTGAAAATGAGATACAGAATATAAAGCTAAAAAAGAACCAGGTAGTAAAAAACCAGAACTTTGAAGAAGCTGCTAAGCTTCGTGATGAAGAAAAGCATTTATTAACTGACCTTGATGAAGCTAAACTTGACTGGGAAGTAAAATCACAAAGCATAGTGCATGAAGTTAGTGAAGAAAATGTTGCCGATGTAGTTTCGATGATGACAGGTATCCCGGTTAACCGCGTAGCCCAGTCAGAAAGTGATAAGCTGATTAAGATGGAAGATGAGCTGAAGAAATTTATCATTGGGCAGGATGAAGCAATTACAAAGCTTTCAAAAGCTATACGCAGAACGCGTGCAGGATTAAAAGACCCCAACAGACCGATTGGTTCGTTTATTTTCACCGGACCAACAGGTGTGGGTAAGACTGAAATGGCAAAAGTATTGGCAAGATTCCTGTTTGATAGCGAAGATAATTTGATAAGAATTGATATGAGTGAGTACATGGAAAAATTCAATGTATCGCGTTTGGTGGGTGCACCTCCGGGGTATGTTGGATATGAAGAAGGCGGACAGCTTACCGAAAAAGTAAGGCGCAAGCCTTATTGTGTTGTGCTGCTTGATGAAATTGAAAAAGCGCACCCGGATATTTTTAATATCCTGTTACAGGTGCTTGATGAAGGTGTGCTTACCGATAGCCTTGGAAGAAAGGTAGATTTTAAAAATACCATAATGATAATGACATCAAATATCGGCACAAAGGATATTAAGTCAATTGGAGGTATGGGATTCGGAGATCCTAACGAAACAGATAAGCATGATAAAATGAAAATGCAGATTGAAGAATCAGTTAGGAAGGTATTCAGCCCTGAATTTATTAACAGGATAGACGACCTGATAACATTTAAACAACTTGCAAAGGAAGATATATTCAAAATCATAGATATATCAACCAGACAGCTTCTAAAGCGCATCCAGTCGCTTGGTATTACATTTGAATTTGATGTTGCTGCAAAGAACTTTCTTGCTGAAAAAGGTTACGACCCTAAATACGGAGCAAGACCGCTAAGAAGAGCGGTTCAAAAATATGTTGAAGACCCAGTTTCTGAGGAAGTGCTCAAAGGTTCATTTAAGGATGGCTCTCATGTGATGGTATCTCATAAGGAAGGTTTAGATGACCTGGTATTTGTGGATATTTCGCAGAGCATATTGCCTGAGAAGATTGAGCCTGAATCTATACAGGAAAATTAATTAAGTAATAAGGGTTTGTTGGTGATCTTAGAAACAAGTCAGGCAACACCAACAAATGGGTTTAGTGTCAGGTATCATACCTGACACAACGAGGTAAGGCGGCTATTTATTAGCCGCCTTTATTTTATTAACCGATTGCGAGAAACTTTAGCAAACTGTCATTGCCAGACAGGCTAAGCAACCATGTAGTTTTTAACAAAACAAGGGGTTGCAACCCCTTGTTCGTACAAGAGGTAATTGTATTATGCATATAATAATATGAAGAATTTTGGATTGCACTGACTGTGTCAGTGCATGCTTCAACACAGTTGAAGCACTCCAAAGTATGTATTCTTCGCTCATTCCTGCTAAAGCAGTAATTCACTCAGAATAAAGCGGTCACTATCTCATCACAAACTGCGTAACCTTTGCGGGTGAGGGAAAGTGAATTGGAATCTTTAACTGCGAAACCGTTTTCGAGGAGAGTATCGATAGGGGATGAGTATGTTGTTTCAAAATCTATGTTGTGTCTGGTTTTAAAATCTTCAAATATTATTCCGCGGCTTCTTAAGCCCAGCATAATATGCTCTGTTATAGAAGTTTCTTTATCAATTGTTTCGATGAAATCATAAGCCGGTTTACCTGATTCGATCAGTTCAATATACCTGCCGATATTTTTAATATTTGTCCAGCGTTTATCGTCAATGTAAGATGATGCCGAGGGTCCGAAGGAAATATATTCCTCCAGTGTCCAGTATTTCAGGTTATGCCTGGATTCATACCCGGGCTTGGCGTAATTAGATATTTCATACTGCCTGTAACCTGTATCATTAAGATACTGCATGGTATATTCATACATTTCCTGCTCAAGCTCAATATCAGCATTCTTAACCTGACCCTTATCTCTCATACTATATAACATAGTCCCTTTTTCAAATATCAGCGAGTATGCCGAAATATGATTTGTATTTAGCTTAACGGCTTGATCCAAGTTATATTTCCAGCTATCCATTGTTTGGCTGGGGAGGGCAAATATCATATCCAGATTAATATTGTCAAACCCTGCTTCACCTGCTGCTTTGATAGAACTTCTTGCCTGTTCTGCAGAATGAATTCGTGTTAAGAACTTTAATTCGCTATCAATAAATGACTGTACGCCAAAGCTTATTCGGTTAATCGGCAGTCTTTTAAATTCGTTAAGCTTATCAATACCAAGTGTACCCGGATTTGCTTCAATTGTTATTTCAGTATCACCTGAAATATTATAGCTTTTATATAACACATCAAATATTTCGCTGAACTCGTTGTAATTCAGTAATGATGGAGTACCTCCCCCGAAGAATATGGAATCAAATTTCCTGTCAGCAATCTGATTTGAATAACTGGTAATTTCTCTTTTTATAGCCGTAAGGAATTCTGCTTTTTTGGAATGATTGGTAATAGAATAGAAGTCACAATAAATGCACTTGGTGTCACAAAAGGGGATATGTAGGTATATTCCTGACATTTTTATTTATTCTCTGTCCCAAGCTCCAGCTTGGGATTTTTTATTTTGCATTTCTTGGAGTGCATCAACTGTGTTGATGCATGCATTGACATAGTCAATGCAATCCAAAAGAAGAGGGGTTTCCAAACTGGAGCATGGTAACGAGTAATGTACTATTCTCATTTATTCTGTATCCCAAGCTCCGGCTTTGGATACGATATCATATTTACATTCCCAAACTGGAGTTTGGGAATGAGAGTAGATTATTACTTTATCGGTTTGCCGATCCTATCCCACCTGATTGATCCTAAGAGCCTGCCGAAATCACTGAATGGAATTTCTGAATTCCATGAGAAATATGTGAACCATGCTTTGCCAATAATTGCTTCACGTTTTACGAAGCCCCAAAACCTGCCATCAAGAGAGTTATTCCTGTTATCACCCATCATAAAATAATAATTATGCTCAACTGTATATGTGTTTGCAGGCTGTCCGTCAATTGTTATCTGGTCACCTTTAATTTCTGTTTTATGCCCTTCACGTTTTATGAAAGTATCCCACTCAATGTAATTTCCTTTGGTTAAGTTTATAACATCGCCTTTTTTAGGAATGACAAGCGGTCCGTAGTTATCTTCATTCCACAGTTTACCTTTAGGGAATATCATTGGGTTGACCATATTTTTTGGATTTGGCTTCGGTGCAAGTATCCCTGCCTCAGGCAATGGGAACTTCTCTCCATTAACAAATAACACCTGGTTAATTACTTCTATCTTGTCGCCGGGTTCGCCTACGCATCTTTTTAAATATTGCACATTCATTGATGGTACAACTTCTTCCCTGTTGCCCGGAAATTCAAAATTTACTATATCTCCGCGTTTCGGATCTCTTATTGCAGGTAGCTGAATGTAGGGAAGCTTGATCTCTGTGAACGGAATATTCCTTGGTGTTGACCCCCCATACAAAAATTGATTGAAGAACATTTTATCACCAATTAAAATTGTGTTAAGCATTGAGCCTGTTGGCGTGCTGTAACCCTGTATGAAAAATGATTGGATGAATAGCACAACTATTAGAGTTAATAATAGCGAACCAAAGCTCTTTGCTTTTTCTTCAAGTGAGCTTGTTTGTTTTTTCTTAACTTGTTTTTTACCTATTGTGCTTGCCATATAATTATTTTTGTACTTCTAAAAATTTAATGTATAATTTTTGCTATTCTGTTCCACCTAATTGATTCAAAAAGCCTGCCAAACTCGCCTAAGGATATTTCGGGATTCCATGACCAGTATATTATCATAGCTTCGCCGATTATATTTTCTTCGGGCAAAAATCCCCAGAAACGGCTATCTAAGCTGTTATTTCTGTTATCACCCATCATAAAATAATAATTCTTTTCAACTTTATAACTTGAATTTTCTGTCTCATCTATGAATATCTTGTTATCAGCCGTTAAACGCACAGAATGACCCTCTCTCTTTATAAATGTTCGCCAGTCATCAAGGTTATCAGGTGTAATTTTGATAATATCGCCTATTCTAGGCACATCTATTGGTCCGTAATTATCGTCATTCCATGGCATCCCTTTAGGGTAAATATTTGTGTATGTGCCCTGTGAAACATTCTTTTCAAAATTTGCATCGGGCGGATTTGGAACAACCTGTGAATTTATAAATAATACTTTATTTACAATTTGTATTGTATCACCGGGCTTTCCAATAAGCCTTTTTATATAATTAGTAACTTCAGAAGAAACCAGCTCATTTGCAACCCCAGGGTAATCAAATACAACAACATCACCTCTATCAGGTTCCTTTAAAGCAGGAAAGCGGAAAAATGGAATGCGTGTTTGAGTAAATGGGATGTTGCGCGGTGTAGTAGCTCCGTATATAAATTTATTTACAAGAAGAAAATCTCCAACTAGCAGGGTATTTTCCATGGAGCCGGTTGGTATGCGGTATGCTTCTACAAATATTATCTTAAGTATTAAGGCAACAAGACCCGCAAAGAGTAATGCATCAAAATATTCTTTGAATCTAGATGGACGTTCGGGTGTTGTTATATGAATAACGGTATCCTGTTCAGCAGGTATTTGTTTACTTTCAACAGGTGTGTTATTCTTCTCAACTATAGTAGTCTCCGTAACTTCTTCAGGTTTATCGGTAACTTCTTCTCCCAAAGGGACGGATTCCTGCGGCTTAACGTTTTCTATCATCTAAAATATATTATTGGTCAATGGAAAGTACTGCAAGGAATGCTTCCTGAGGCAGCTGAATTGAGCCTACCTGTTTCATCCTTTTTTTCCCTTCTTTTTGTTTTTCCAAAAGTTTGCGTTTACGTGATATATCACCGCCATAACATTTTGCAATAACGTTCTTGCGTAGCGCTTTTACTGTTTCGCGTGAAATTATCTTTGCGCCAATTGCGCCCTGTATCACTATTTCAAACATCTGCCTTGGGATAAGCTCTCTAAGTTTGCTGCATAGCTTTTTGCCCCACTCAAATGATTTAGTACGGTGAATTATCGAAGATAAAGCATCAACAGGCTCATTATTAAGAAGTATATCAAGCTTTACCAAGTCAGACTTCCTATAATCAATAAACTCGTAATCAAGCGAAGCATATCCTTTTGTAATTGATTTCATCTTATCGTGGAAATCGAAAATAATTTCAGATAAAGGAAATTCAAATATCAGATCTGCTTTTGTTGGTGATAGATATGTGGTTGAAATAAATATTCCGCGCCTGTCATTAGCCAGCTTCATAATGTTGCCCATATATTCAGTTGGGACAAGTATCTGCGCTTTAATATATGGTTCTTTAATATGATCAATATTTCCTAGCGGTGGCAATTGAGAGGGGTTATCAACAAGCACCATAGTCTCGTCAGTCTTAAAGACCTGGTATTCTACATTTGGTACGGTTGTTATGATAGTCTGGTTGTACTCTCTATCAAGCCTTTCCTGTGTTATTTCCATGTGAAGCAAACCAAGGAACCCGCACCTGAAACCAAATCCTAATGCTGAAGATGACTCCGGCTCGAATACCAATGATGCATCATTTGTTTTAAGCTTAATTAATGATTCTCTCAGGTCTTCAAAGTCATCACTTGATGCAGGGTAAATACCTGAAAACACCATGGGCTTAATTTTCTTGTATCCACCAAGCGGTTCTTTTGCGGGATTTGCAACATTAATAATTGTATCACCAACAAGTAATTCGCTTGCAGTTTTTATTCCAGTTACCATATAGCCTACATCACCTGAATTCAGAAATTTGGCTTCATGCCTGCCCATTATTAATGTACCAACTTCTTCGGCATCACTTGGGATATCAGTAGCAAAAAATTTAACTTTATCACCTTTTTTCAAAACACCATCAATTACTCTAAGATATACAATAATACCTCTGTACGCATCAAAAGTTGAATCAAACACCAATGCTCTAAGCGGTGCTTCTTCATTTATCACAGGTGCGGGAATGCGGTTAACTATCGCTTCTAGTATATCTTCTGTTCCGATATTTGCCTTAGCGCTTGCGAGGATTATTTCGTCATCATCGCAGCCAAGAAGTTCTATTATCTGTTTCTTTACACCTTCGATATTTGCGCTTTGCAGGTCAACTTTATTTATTATAGGTATAATGGTTAGATTTGCATCTATTGCTAAGTAAAGATTGCTTACAGTCTGCGCTTCAATACCCTGCGAAGCATCTACAACAAGTAATGCGCCTTCACAGGCTGCTAGTGAGCGTGATACTTCATAAGAAAAATCCACGTGACCCGGTGTATCAATTAAGTTAAGAGTATATTCTTCCTTATCTTTAGCCTGATATTTAAGCTGTATTGCGTGCAGCTTGATGGTTATACCACGTTCCTGTTCAAGCTCCATATCATCAAGGACCTGTTTTATCATATCACGATGTGCTATTGTGTGAGTTTCTTCAAGTAAACGGTCTGCAAGGGTTGATTTACCGTGGTCAATATGCGCGATTATGCAAAAATTTCTTAATTTAGACTTCATCTATTCTAATCCGGTCTTATATATTCTATATGTATTAATGTTAAATATATCGATTAAATTCCCTATAAAAAATAATGCTTCAATATTCGAAGAATGCTCTGCATAAATAAAAATAAGTAGCAATTTAATCCGAAAGTAAAAAACCTCCGTTTAAACCGCTACTTAAAGAAATTGTAAAAATCGTTTTCTTCGCTAGATGCCCTATTCGTCAAAAAATCCGGTAAACTATGAAGCAGGTGTTGTAGTTTTTCTTTCCTGCCTTATGTTCTGGATCTCATTTCTCATTTCCTGGCATTTCTTACGCACTTCATTCAAAGATTTTCTTAAGCGTGTACCGGCTGAATTCTGACCTTTACTATAGAACTTTTCAAGGTCCTTACCCATATCATCCAGCATTGCTTTGATTTCGTTGATTTTTTCCATTTGTTTTCTCCTTTTTGATTGAAAAAAGTTATTTAATGGTGCTGCTATTTTACAAGAAACTCGCTTGTTGAAGTTTGAACGTATGGTATATCAAGTATTGTTTTGATACCCCATAATGTAAATGCCAAACCGAAAATTATCAGAAAACTCAATATTGTTATTGACTGCCACTGTTTCAGTTTATAATCCCTGAATATCCCCCAAACACCGTTTAATCCGTGATACATGCCAAGAACAAGGAATGTGAGGTCTAAAACCCTGTACCAGTTGCTCTGCATCCTGGCGAGTACGGCATCATAAGTATGACCAGATTCAGGTGTATAATGCATTAATATATAGTGTCCTATCATTAAAACTACTAGTATTAAGCCTGTTACACGCTGGAAAACCCAACTGAATGAGCCTGAACTGCGTGAATTTTGGTGTTTATACAACTCTTTGCTTATCTGAATAATTTATTAATTTCGTGCGAAAACATTACATAACCCATTGCAAAAAACATCACAACACCAATAACTAATGAATACCTGTATAGCGCTTTGTGGTATCTTGCGCCATCAGCCCAATCAACCAAAACAATTCTAATCCCGTTTAATGAGTGAAATAAAACAAATGCAAACAAAAACCACTCCATAGCCATAAAAAAAGGAGTAGTGTAATGAGACATAAACTCGTTAAATACCGCTCTTCCCTGTGATAAAGGAGCAAGGGAATAAATATGCAAAAAAAGGTAAACAATTAAAGCAACACCGGTTATTCTGTGCAATATCCATGCCCAGCTGCCGGTATCTTTCTTATAATTTAAATTGGTTTTTACCCAATTTTTCTGGTCAAATTTTTTGAACTCTGCCATTGCTATACAAAAGTAGTTAAAAATGTAAGAAAATGCAATATCTCAAAAAAAATATTTGTTTTTTGAAAGATTTTAAATGGTAGGTAAATTTTCGGTGATTTTATGCAATTTTTAAGAATCTACGGATTGAAATTGCGCTACCTAATGTACCAAGCATCGTTCCAAAAATAACAAGTAATATCAGGAACTTAGTATCCATGATGGAAAAATTAAAATCATTATTGGTGTATGTTGCATAAAAATAACCTAAAAATACCTGTAATAAAATTACGGCTAAAAGACTGCCTACTAATCCCTGGAAAAATCCTTCCATTATAAAAGGAGTGCGTATTACTTCTTTAGTAGCGCCAATAAGCTTCATAATTTCAATTGTGTCTTTTTTGGCTACTATCATAAGTCTTACAGTATTGCCAATTAAAAATATTGAAGAAAACGTAATTATCACAAGCAGGCTTAAATTCAGAAAAACGAGTGATTGTGAGTTTCGTTCAATAATTTCAAGGTTTTTTTGTGCATATACAATATCGCTTATTTCGGGATTTTTTTGCAGTTCCAGCTTTATCTTTTCAATTCTATCAATCGTTTTGTATTCATCGTAAAGATTTATTTTTAGCGATGGCGGCAGCGGATTATAGTCAAAAACCTCAAGAATATCCTGTCCGAATTCCTCCTGGAATATTTTAGCCGCTTCTTCTTTGGATATAAATGTTACATTTTTCACCCCACCTACTGTTTTTATTGAGCTTGTAAGCTTGCTGATATCAGCCGGTGTCATGCTGTCATGTAAATATGCGTCAATTTCAACTTTATCCCTGATAAGCTTTAGCAGCTTAACGGAATTTATGGATATGGTCAAATATATCCCAAGTAATAATACAGCCAGTGCAATGACCATAGTTGAGCTGATAACAGCTGATTTAGCTGTTTTCATATAGCGCATAAATTCCTTGAAATAATAGGATGGTTTCATTTAATCAATTAGCAATTAACAATTAGCAATAATAAGGGAATAAATCCATAAATTTTAGTCAAAATAATGAAAGGGAGAAAAGTAAGATTGAATAGGTATTGTCAAGTAATTTAACTGACATGGAAAGCGAAGCTTTCTTGAGATTTTTTAAAATGTTGTATGTGTTCGACCCTCTACGTGGCCATAGGACTACGAGGTCGGTTAATTTTTGTATGTATTTGTTATAATTGTTTGACGCCTACGTCATCAAAATCAAAAGATAGAAACCTCAATCATTTTCAATTAAAACTTAAATTTAAATGTTAAATATCAGAATACAGTAGGGATTCTACATTTATTGAAAAATTTACAAAAAACAAACGATGCCGCTCCGAAGAAGCCCCTTTGGGGTAGGTATCGAACATAAAGCATCATGAATCTTCAATCCATTCAAATAAATATTTGTCATCAAATTCAATCATATATTTTTTCAATAATTCAATATACTCTTCTTTAAATGTTCTTCTCTTATGATGTTCTTGTTGATTAATTATGTAATTTATAACTTTATCCAGCTGTGAATGGCTTACAGAAAAAGCGCCATAACCGGTCTGCCAGTTAAAATTGAATTTTGTGAATTTGTTTTCTTTGATATAATTTGTTGATGCTTTCTTCACTTCTCTAACGAGGTCAGAAATTCGGCAATCTGGTTTCATCCCAATTAAAAAATGAATATGGTCAGGCATTCCGTTGATTCGCAGCATTTTTTGATGCTGGCCCTGAACAATTCCAGTGATATATTTATATAATTTGGTTTCCCAAGATGATTGGATGAGAGAATTTCTATGCTTAACGGCGAAAACAATATGTATGTATATCTGTGAAAATGTATTCGGCATGTTATTATATTGTAAAATGTTCGACCCCTACGGGGTCGGTTAATTTTTGTATGTATTTGCTATAAATGTTTGACGCCTATGGCGTCATGAATCATGTGCTGGTTATGATATAGATTTTATAAACAGAGTTATAATTTGTCAATTTATACAACTAAATGTTCGACACCTACAGGGTCGGTGAATTCATGGATTATAGGTTATAAACGTGTGAAGCCTGCGGCGTCATTGATCATAGGTTATAAATGTTTGACACCTACGGTGTGAAAATCGACATTACGTCAATAACGAAAATTTTGTTAAATCAGAGGGTATCCCTAATACGAATAATCAGAATCCCGTAGGGATTCCATGTTTATAGTTTTAACGCAGTTCCAATATCCGATGCCGAAGGTATCGTACATGTTCATTTCCAATATTAAAATTCAATTAATAGATTTTTTAATTGTTACATTCTATAATCAGAATCCCGTAGGGATTCCACATTGATAGAAAAATTTACAAAAAACAAACGATGCCGCTCCGAAGAAGCCCCTTTGGGGTAGGTATCGAACTTTGTAAATGGATCTAATTTATGCAAATATCTTATCTAAATTTTACTTTTTCTTTACAACTTCTTCCCAGCCCAGGTAGTTTACATGTTTCAATATTATCCAGCCGGCTGCTGTGCCAAGTGCTATGTAAATCAGCCCCGCGCCAAGGTTGCCAAGAATTACTTTACCAATGCCGAACAAATACATGTAAACAAGAATTATTCCAAGCGCCCAGTCAATGAACAATACCGCATAGCCTCTATCAGCTTTTATTTCGGGGAATTTTGCTGCCATATCACGCCAGCCAATTCCGCCCGGGTGAACGCGCTTATAGAATATCGCAAGCTTATCAGCATCAACAGGCTTGGTTATGAATACTGTTATGAGCCATGCAATAGTTGTTGCCGGTACAATAATAAATAATGTTTCAGGGAATTTAATTCCGAAATTACCGAAATGTAAAATTGCATAAACTACAAATGGTGTAACTGTTGCTACAATTTCTGAAATTGCATTGATGCGCCACCAGT
>JAYTUN010000006.1:0-12384 GCA_043744495.1 Ignavibacteria bacterium | reverse complement strand
ATCCGGGTCTATTACAGTTGCGGCTTTTTTGCCTAATTTCGCCGCCTTATCTGCAAATGTTTGTTGTTTAGCCATTTAATTTAACTCTCTGAATTTGTATTAAAGCTACAAAAATAAGAGAAAAATACTTAAAAATAAAGTCCGTACCAAATACCCTCAGGTGAAATCTTTACGGCTGGAGCAGGGAAGTGGTAAAAATTAAGTATTTTCTTCAATTTTTTCATGAAATCAGATTTTCCAGGAAGCTGGTTCACATCCCAATCAAGTGATAAAATCCATTCAACTTTGGCATTTTTACTTCCTATAACATGACTTGCATCCTGTATGCTCATACCCAATGCAAATGCCAGAAAATTAGGGTAAAATTTAGCTTTTGTAACCGATTTAGGCATAACTATCATTGGATTTACGCTTAGCCAAAATGTCATGTTTGTATAGTCATCAAGCAGGTCATCCTGGCTATTAGATACTTTTTTCTGAAGCCATTTAGGCTTAAAACTCCATTTAAAATTAACATACCGAAGCGGTTTTACAAGGTTTTGCATAAATGGATAAACAACGCCAAAAACATTTGCACCCATATCACCCCAGTCAAATCCCCAGTTCGGGGCGAAGCCATCGTTTATCTCTATATATGTTTCATAGGCAAACGAAGTAAGCGCGCCATAAAGCAATGCTTTATCAGGGGCAATTCCTGTCCATTCGTATGCAACAGATGTTGCTACTGTGAAAAAATTTGCAGAATAAATATGAGATGCTTTATCTATATTCCTCGCATAATAACCATCTGCTGCGAATTTAAAATAATCTCTTTGATCCTTCCACCATGTATTGGAATAGTATATGTGCAACCCGGTAAACACCCCGGCTCCAACTACTCCCAATATTGTCATTTTAAGAGGGCTAACCTTATACTTCTTTTTCAGAACCAAACTGTTTAAATGGTCAGGATGATACTTCGTTCCCCCGGAAAGAGACTCCGCAAGGACTCTATTTGGATAATAAACATCATTATCTAATAATATTATTTTCTTTTTGAGGGCATCATTTATAGTAAAGTTCATAAGTGATGTTTTTTCTTTTAGTTTTAGCTTAATATCAGAGCCAATTGCAGAATTATCTCCTGAGTACACCGAAGTACACAAGAAGATGAGGAACAGGATATTTATTGGAATTATTTTTTTCATTACCAGTTTACTATGTACTGAACACCATCTTTATTGAACCTTAACGCTGGAAGCGGTAAAAAACGGAAATGGTTTATAACATTCTTAAACCACAGCATGAATTTTGAATTTCCGGGAATTATCTTTTCCCAGTTGAGGTCAAGCCCTAAATAATAATCAGCATATCTTTTATCATAATCTTTATAATAATTAACTCCGTATCCGGTTACAATATTCAAGTAGTCAGGCCAGAATTTATTAGCCTTTTTGCCCAGTAAATCGTGGAGATTAACAGAAAGCCACATTTGCTGCCCGTTATAATCATCAAGGAAAGCGCCGTTTTTCTTGCCGCTTGATATCTCTTCTGAAGGGTAATAGCTCCATTTCAGATTAAAACTTCTAAGCGGTTTCCAGTAATATTGTGCAACCGGGTATAAAGCGCCTGTTACGTTGAAAATCTGGTCTCCTGGAGAAAACCCCCAGTCACGGGCAAAACCGTCTTCAATTTCTACATCTGTCAAATATGCAATGCTGAATGCAGCTCCCATCCAAACAGATGCAGTAGGATTAAAACCTGCCCATTCAAAAGCGCCTCGGTACAATGCCTGAATAAATGCACCGCCAAAAAAATGACCAACCTTATCAGCGCTCAAAGCATATTCCCAATCATTTTGAAAATGGAATTTGCCTCTTTGACCGCTCCACCATGCATTTTTTTGGTAATTATGCAGCCACAAAAAAGCTCCTGCCGTAACGCCTGTTATTGCCCCGAGTTTAATATAATTAACCTTGTATTTCTGGTTTAGAAGCTGACTTCCGCTTTTTAAGCCAATGGTTTTAACTGAATCTGAACACAATGATATATCCTTCAGCTTTAAAATAATTTTATTGCTATCTGTTTGCTGAGCGTAATTGATTCCCGTTAAAATAAGCAATAAAATAATAAATGATATTTTTATGCGGAGAGTCCTGCGGAAATTTCTTAGCCTCAATATTTTTATATACGGAAAATTCATATAACCAGTTGTAAGTTTAACCTATTTTTTTTGCTTATTCAATACTTGTATTTATCCAGAGGACTCTTCACTTCGTTTATTATGTTGATATTTCTATAATGAAGTATTTACAATAAAAGCTATTAAAAATTTTCTGCATCAAGTCTCTTAACTAAACAGTTGGATTTAAATGTAATAAAATTAATAAATTGATTTTTCAAACAATTACGGATATTTTTGCAGATATTGAAAACATTACCTATTTATACTTTTGGCTTCGAGGTTTTACGCAAAAAAACCAAAAAAGTAACTAAAATTGATGATAAATTCATCGAATTAGTGGGAAGTATGTTCAAGACCATGCACAAAGCAGCCGGTATCGGACTTGCCGCGCCGCAAATTGGAAGCGACCTTTCGGTAACAGTGATAGATATTTCCAGAACAGAAGAAAAGAAAAAAATTAAGACAGCGCCAATTACACTGATAAATCCTGTAATAAAAGATTACCACGGAGAAATTACCCTAGAAGAAGGATGTTTAAGTATTCCGTATGTAAGAGGTGATGTAAACAGGCCCGAAACAATTTATATTGAATATCAGGACCTTGATCTGAATAAACATTACGTAGAACTTAAAGGATTTATAGCAAGGGTGGCACAGCACGAAATAGATCATCTAAACGGAATACTTTTTATTGACCATCTGAATAAAGTTGAGAAGAAAAAACTGAAACCTGAGCTTGACCTGATACGTAAGGGTGAAATTGAAACAGAATACCTGCTTGCTGAACTTCCCAAAAAGGGAAAACATGTAAACAAACTTAAATAATGAATATTATTTTTATGGGCACTCCACGATTTGCAGTGCCTTCATTAAATATACTCTTAAACACTCATCACAGGATATCTGCAGTTGTAACCGTCCCCGATAAGCCAAAAGGCAGAGGACAGCTATTAACTGAGAGTGATGTAAAAAAGTTTGCTCTCTCAAATGGTATTCACATCCTTCAGCCTGAAAGTCTGCGGGAGCAGGAATTTATTGATGAGATTAAATCTTTGAAGCCCGATATAATAGTAGTAGTTGCATTCAGAATACTTCCCAAAAGCATATTTAAAATTCCCAAACACGGGTCATTTAATTTGCATGCATCACTTCTGCCAAAATACAGAGGGGCTGCACCTATAAACTGGGCTATAATAAAGGGTGAAAGAGAAACCGGAGTTACAACATTTTTCCTACAGGAAAAAGTTGATACTGGAAATATTATAATGCAGAAGAGTATTGATATTTTACAAGATGAAACAGCAGGCTCACTTCATAATAAATTGATGGAATTAGGCGCCGAGGCAGTTTATGCTACTGTAAGTTTAATAGAGAGTACAAATGGAAACCCGCCGGTAAGTAAACAAAATAACGGAGAAGCTACTCCTGCCCCCAAGATATTCAAAGAAGATTGCAGAATAAATTTCGATAATCCTGTTGAGGAAGTTTATGATTTTATACGGGGACTCTCACCTTATCCCTGTGCATTTACCGAGTATAACGGCAAGAAATTAAAAATTTACGGGACAGTTAAATCGCATTGGGATAGTCTAAAAGGTTCAGGCAGATTTTTTATTAAAGATGATAAACTGTTTGTATCGTGTCTGAATGAATTCCTTGAAGTAACAGAGCTTCAGCTTGAAGGAAAGAGAAGAATGAATTCGAAGGAATTCCTGAACGGGTACAGCGATCTGTTCAAAAAATTTAAAGCATAATAAAATTCATTTATAGACTTGACAAACCCTAAAAAACATAATATTTTTGTAAAGTTACATTTTTGAAACATTTCCCGATTAACCAATGTTTAGATTATCTTACATTATAGCTTCTCACTCTGCGAATAACATCCGTAAAATAAATTATTACCAAAAATGAGAATACTAATAACAGTATTACTTGCTATTACTTTTTATGTGAGTGAAACTTGTACTCAATGGGAGCAAATATCTACCATCGGAAATTATGACCTTCGTGCAGTGAAATTCTTCAATGAAAACACAGGTATTGTCGCAGGGCAAGGCGGTATTTGGCGATCTACAAGCAGTGGTGTGAACTGGACACAAGTATTTTCAGGCATCAATTTTAATTCAGTTTCGTTTTCAGATGGAAATGTTGGGTATAGTGTTGGTGATATAGGCAAAATATATAAAACAAGTAATGGAGGAATGAATTGGAATGCTTTAAATAGTTCAGTTGTTGAAAATCTGAATGGAGTTTGGTTTGTTAATCAGACAACTGGTTATGTGGTTGGGCAATTAGGCAGAATTTTAAAGACTACAAGTAGTGGAAATTCCTGGTTTACTCAAAGTAGCCAGTCTTACGAGGATTTAAATGGAATATTTATGTTAAGTGACGCTCAAGGATATATATTTGGCAGCACTACTAATGAGGTATTCGCAAATACAGGAAATGGAGGTTTTAACTGGTTATATACACTTAATTTGCCCAATAATACTATACAAAGTGCAAGCAACATCCCTATAGGCACTGGAAATGTAATGACAGTAGGTTCAAATGGCAGAATAAGAAAATCTACTAGTTATGGATATACCTGGACATTCATTTCCAGTGGAACAACTCAGCAGTTAAATAGTATTCAGTTTGTAGATGCCTTGACAGGATATATAGCAGGTAATTTAGGCACTATTTTAAAATCAACTAATAGTGGTATGAATTGGTTTTCTCAGACAAGTTCCACATCAAGTAACTTACGGTATGTCCATTTCATAAATTCTAACACAGGTTGGATTGTTGGGGCTAATGGTATAGTTCTACGAAATGGAATTCCCGTAGGAGTCATATCTACAGAAACAAGTATCGCAAAAGATAATGTATTGCTCCAATGTTACCCTAACCCATTTAATCCTAGTACAAATATTCATTTTCACATTGAAAACCAAGAAAGAGTGGCAATCCAATTATATAATATATATGGTCAAAAATTATCCGAATTATCAAATAAGATATATCGCTCAGGAGACCATTTCTTAACTTTTGACGGTTCAAATTATCCAAGTGGAATTTATATCATTAAAATGGTTGCAAATAATACTATTTATCACAAGAAAATAATATTGATTAAATAAACCCAATTAATAACTATAATAATGAACAAAAATAAATACAAATATTTCCTGTTTTTATTATGTTTAATTTTATCTGTGTATTATGGTTGCCAGAAAGAAACTGTAACTGTAGAAGAAGGTAATGGTGGTACAACCGGAATTATGTTAATCAATAATTTTCTGCCTTCGACAATGCCAAATGATTCATTTAAGATTTTTATCTATTGTCTAGGCATGGGAGTTGATGTTGACACAGTTGATTTAAAAATTTCTAAAAGGTATGGTGGATATTGTACAGCTTTAGATACAACATTATTAGTAAAAACTAGAATTGTAAATACCACAAACAATATAACAGATACATTAAAAATTAAGATTAGTGATTTTGCACTGAATTGTAGGGGAAACGACACAGTATATGATGTAAGTATTTGGAGTCATAAACTTAACAAGGAAGCAGACAAGCAGGTTTATGTTAGAGGTAAGCCTTATTTATTTGAAGTATCAGCTGGTTTAGAATTAATGAGAATGGATAGCATCCGTTTCGATTCGTGCTTTAAAGTCAGAAAATCTGTTGACTCAACATTTAATAACCCAAATTATAGTCAACCTGACTCAAATCAAGTACATGTTAGAATGGATACGTCTATAGGATGGACAACGGTACCAACTATTGATTTTGAATATATTAATGAGGTAAATTATGTAGAAACTTTAGATACGTTTTACACACATCACAGAGAATCTGGCTATAAGCCCTATACATTAATTGTTGCTAACAGGACCTCTCATTCTCAAGGAAATATATATTATCCAGGTGTATCATACGTTGGTATTAACAATTGGTCATATGTATTTACAAAAACTATAGACATTCACTTTACACCACCAAGAATTCCTCAAACTGGGTATAATTATACTGCATGTCACGAATTACTTCACCAGATTGGAAATTTAACGAATGACATTATTGGTCATCCTCATAATGACCACGATTATCATGCTGGAAAAAATGAGTTATCCTGTGCATTACATAATATTGACGTAAATTCAACAATTTCCGGTTATTTAAGACGAAAGACGGGGTTTTTCAGAATTTGCGATTATCATATTTTTAGATTACGTCAAAAATTAGGAGGGGTACCTATGATAAGTGGAGCAGCTAATTTCGAAATATCGTTAAAAGATAACTTTATCGATTTTAGTAGTGATTCAAATTCGAGTACTCACACGCTAAAAATGAAGTTAGCGAAAAAAAACTATAAAATGTATGAGCCAATACTAACAAAATTCGAATTGATTAATAATAATACCAAATCACTTGATGTGTACGGTATGTTTTCAAATAATTCAGATGAACCCAATATTATCATTAAAAATGATAAGGGCAAGACATGGAATGATAATAAAATCTTTTTCAGACCCGATGTTGTTTATACAGGTCCGTCATATATTTTAGAACCTAAAGAAACATTATATGTTTCAATGACAATTAACAATTGGGGAGAAAAAGTAAATTTTAAAGATTTTAAAGATAATAATATTTTTTTTAACGAATGGGGCTATCTACCACCGGGCAATTATGAAGCATATTATAAATTAAATAATAACCGTTATAGTCAAGGTTTAAACATTACTTCAGATACTGTTCGTTTTACTATACAAGAAAATAGTCAACAGGATAAAGATATACTAAATTTTATTAAGAATAATAATTTAATATTAGATACAAAAGATGTATATGAAACAATTAATACCAATTACCCAAATAATTCATTTAAAGAATATATCTCAGCTTCTATTTTACTCTATAAATACAACAAAATACTTTATGATTCAAATTATAAAAAATCAGATGAATTAAAAAAGGATTATGAGAATTACATTCAAAGCTATCCTGAATCATATTATTTGCTTAATGATAGATTCCTGACCCCTTATATATTTATGATAATTAAAAACTCGCAAGATATACAATCGAAAATTCTCGAGTTTAAGAATAAAACGGACAACAAGTTAATAGAATTTTACTTAACTAATCTAAAAAGGATTGAAAATATTAAATCAATTCAAAACTCAAACTAACCTATATACTTCAGCCATGAAGACAATATTAATCATTTGTTTATCATTATTTATTAGTTGTAGTCTACTTTCACAGCAAATTGTAAAGCAAAAAAGAAGTTTTGAAGTTATTCAGCTTAAAAATTCGAACTATTTGAATTTTTATTTAGAGCAAGATAATTTGAAGAAATTTATATTGTATTCTCTTAATTCATCTTTTAAATACTATCAAAATCTAAAAAATGGAAAATACTCCTTAAAAATTACAAAAGAATACGGTGAATTATATTCAGTTGATGTCATTAATATGTCTAATAATATTACAGTTGATAATGTTCAGTGCAGAGTTTTATATGAGAAAGACATAATTAGAATCGAAACTGACGATGCTCTAAATATTAGACTTAATTCTGGTCATATTCCAATTGTCCATAAGACCCGCGGGATAAGTGATGTTCAAATATTAGAAAAAGACAGTATCTTATGGGATAAAATTATCATAAATGATGAAGAACTCCCAAATAAATATTGGACAAAGATTTTAAATAGAACTTATACAACTGATAACTTAGAAGACCAAAATGGAGAAAAATCAATTCTATTTAAACATTGTGTAGCAGGAATAATAATACCATATAATGATGGATTAAATTCAAAATTGTTAACATTAGATGATGAATTCCATAGTATTTTATATTTTGATGCTTCGATTAATAATGATGATGATAATCCTTTAAACGGTTGGTATGGTAATAGTGGATCAACAGCGGGACATTTCAATAAACCAACCAGTATTACAGTTGGGAAATCAATTGATGGTCTTACTTATCCTGTGTATGTTTCTGATTACTATAATAATAGAATAGTAAAAGTTGATTATGTCGTAGATCCATCTGAAGATGGACTCGGACATTTTGAAAATAAAACTTTTAAGGAAGTTGCAAAAGTATTTTCACCAACTGAAATTGTCTATTTTGCAGCACAAAATCAATCTCAAGATAAACTATGGGGAGCACACGAAAGTATAGGTCATTCAGTACTATATTCAATGACAACACAGGGTGTGATTTTAGATAGATGTATAGGATATAAAGACCATTCCACAGGAATTGAATATTATTTTAGTCCAGGTGTGGAAATAAAATTTAATATTTATAATAAGGGTTTTTCAGCAATTGCTTTTATTGATAAAGAAAGAAATTTATTAGTAACTAGTCTGCTTGATAAAAATGGATTTGCAAATATAGAGCCTGGCGAATTTGGGGGCTTATTAGTAACTGATGAAATTATTAGATTCCCCTCAACATATCAAATTAACTCTGTTTCTTTTTTAAAAACCTCACCTGCTAGTATCTTATGGCCATATTTATGGGTGACTTCTCCCTCATTTGTGCATTTATTTAAAATGAATAATAGCGCAAATATTCAATATTTAGCTTCAACTAATAAACCAATGAACTCAGATGTAGAATTTTCTGATTTATTAAATACAGTTATGACTGATGATTACATGGATATACTTACCATTGAAACGTGGAATGGTTCATATGGGATTAGAAAGTATTGGCCATTTTGCAGCATTTATTCCGATTCCGTAGAAGCATATTGTTTAGATAGTACTGATATTATGAGATTTAAAGGTACTTTCACAAATGATTGTTGGCTTCGATTAGTAGCTAAAAGGAGAACTATAAATAATACTTGGGAAAATGTTAAAATTAAAACATTAAATGGTGGTGTTGTAAATGATACGGTTGCTATCAAATGGCAATTAGCCGGACAAAATCAAGCTTCATCGGATTTATTTATAGATATTCAATTGGATTTACCATTAGAGGATTATGCCTTAGGCGGTCAAGTCAAGTTACAATTGAAAATGTTTCCTGAGTATTATGTTCCGAGCCTAAATCAAAAGAACCATGTTACTAAAGAATATACCACGAATATTACAAAGACTTGCTTACCAAAACCAGGTGGTTGCCCTTTCTTATATGTAAAAGATGAAAACAATGATTTTACACCCGATAACAATCTTTTACATAGAATGGAGTTCTCAGAACCGAATGTGAATATTACCGATAGGTATAAGTTAAGAATAATTCCAAATATTTCAAATGGCGCTGCTGAATTATACTTAGTTGAAAACGAAAATGACTTTGCATTCATTGACCAGGTAAAAGTTTATGCCGTTGACTATCCTAACGATAAAAAAATGGGAGTTACGGAAGATAATAAAATAGTAATTCTTGATTCAGTTTCCGTGATAGCAAGTGATAGCGTTATATTAGGAGATTTAAATATTACTTCAAATGTCAACTATTTTAATCCAAGCAGTAATTTAACTAACGGTTATAAAACAGATAGTTTATATGCTCATTTTTCATATCCTGATAAGAATAATATCAAAAAATATATCCAAAACAGTGAAATGAAATCTCAGTCAAGTAGCAAAGAACAGCGGGCTAAAAGTATTGAGCGAAGCAAAATCCTGCGGATTGAATCCACTAAAAACGGACCGAACAGTGACTTGCCAATAGCTTTTATAACAAATTTGCGCAATCTGGCTAATCCGAATCCTACCATTAAAGATACAGCAGGGTATTTAACAGCCACATCAATATTCTCTAATACCGTATCTAAAGTGTTTGCACGCAGAGAGTTGGAATCTGTTGTAATATTGCCGTTATTCAATGATACTGATAGAGTAGATCATTTAAATATCAAATGGCAGAGTGATTTCAGGATGAAATACCTTGGAATAGCAAATCTAAATTATTCAAATTATTCAATGACTGAAATGCCTATAATAAAGGGTAGCAGTATTACAATTTCAACTGATAGTGCTATAACAACAGCATTAACAAGTATAGATGGAATCAACGGAGAGGTAAACTCATCAGCATTAATAAAAATGACATTTGATGTAACGCAATTACCATCTGTCCCTGATGGATATAAAAGAGAATATGTAATTGATGTTACCGGAAATTATATAAATAGTGATAATAATATATCCTCAAAAGTTATACAAAATATTCCATTAACTTATAGTTTATCTCAAAATTATCCAAATCCTTTTAATCCAACTACTAAGATAAATTATGAGTTACCAAAAAACAATCAGGTAACACTGGTTATTTATGACATTCTTGGTCGAGAAGTTATAAGACTTGTTAATAATGATTTTAAACAAGCCGGAAGATATACAGTTGAATTTAACGGGCAGAATTTTGCTTCAGGTGTCTATTTCTATCGAATTGAAGCTGGTACTTTTGTACAGGCAAAGAAGATGGTTTTAGTCAAATAGTTGAAATTTTTATTAAAAAATAGAAAAAGGGTTTAAAAACCCTTTTTCTATTAAAATTTTCGCAATCCAATCTTAATCTATACGTGAGTTGACCATCATTCCTTAACTTGACTATTTCGTAAAAAATCGCTAATTTTGTTGTTTCCAAGAATAATGCCGCTCATCCAAAGCATTAAAAATGCTGGTGAGCGAAGGAATTTATTTTAGTAAATTAAGACTAAGAGTAGGAATATTACGTGCCAACAATCAATCAGTTAGTCCGCAAGGGTAGAAAAGTTTTAAAATATAAAAGCAAATCACCGGCTTTGGATTCATCACCGCAGAAAAGGGGAGTTTGCACAAGAGTTTATACAACAACGCCAAAGAAGCCGAACTCAGCTTTAAGAAAAGTTGCGAGGGTACGCCTAAGCAATGGTATGGAAGTTACAGCATACATCCCGGGTGAAGGTCATAACCTTCAGGAGCACTCAATTGTCCTTATCCGTGGGGGGAAAGTTAAAGATCTTCCGGGTGTAAGATACCACATTGTAAGAGGCGCAGTTGATTCAAGCGGAGTTGCCGATAGGAAACAGGCGCGTTCTAAGTACGGTGCCAAGAAAGCAAAGACCGGCGGTAAAAAGTAATTAAGTTGTATCGCATCAGCCAGAATTGAAATTAGTAAATAAAATTATATATAAGCGATTTGAGAAAAAGAACAGCAAATAAAAGACATAGAATTTCAGACAGAGTTTTTTCTGATATCCTTGTGGGTAGATTCATCAATTGTGTAATGCAGGACGGCTTGAAGCAGAAAGCTGAAAGAATAGTATATGATGCATTTGGCATAATTAAGGAAAAGCTTAACGCTGAACCTGTCGAAATTTTTAAGAAGGCTATACATAATGTTGAGCCTTCTTTAGAAGTACGCTCAAGAAGAGTGGGCGGTTCAAACTATCAGGTTCCTACAGAAGTAAGACCTGAGAGAAGAAAAGCGCTTGCAATAAAATGGATACTTACTTATGCAAGAAGTAAAGCCGGCAAATCAATGGCTGAAAAACTTGCAGGTGAATTAATGTCAGCAGCCAATAACGAAGGCAGTGCTGTAAAGAAAAAAGAAGATGTTCACAGAATGGCTGAAGCTAATAAAGCTTTTGCGCATTTCAGATGGTAATTCCAAATCCTGAACGAAGTGCCTGACTGCCGAAAGCAGTGAGTAGCCATCTTTTTGATGCACATTTACAAAAAAATAGAAATAGTAAATATATAGCTTAATGCCTAGAAAAGTATCATTAGAAAAGACACGAAATATCGGTATCATGGCTCACATTGATGCCGGAAAGACCACGACTACAGAGAGAATACTCTACTATACCGGACGTTTGCACAGAATGGGCGAAGTTCATGAAGGCGCTGCTACTATGGACTGGATGGAACAGGAAAAAGAGCGCGGTATTACAATTACAAGCGCAGCAACTACATGTTTCTGGAAAGATCACAGAATAAATATTATAGATACTCCAGGTCACGTAGATTTTACTGCCGAAGTTGAGCGTTCATTAAGAGTGCTTGATGGTGCTGTTGCTTTATTCTGCGCAGTTGGCGGTGTTGAGCCGCAGTCTGAAACCGTTTGGAGACAGGCTGATAAATACGGCGTTCCCAGACTTGCATTTGTGAACAAGATGGACAGAACAGGCGCTGATTTCTATCATGTGCTTGATATGATGAAGGAAAGGCTTAAAGCTAATGTTGTGCCGATTCAGCTTCCT
>JAYTUN010000005.1:0-40259 GCA_043744495.1 Ignavibacteria bacterium | reverse complement strand
TTCCATTGTGTATATCCTCCTTTTACGAATATAACAACTTTTCTTCGTGTCTACAAAATCAGGGCAAGTTCATTCCATCCTTTTTTAATTTCATATTGTACCCAGGGTCGATATGCAGTAGAACTCCCAACTAAAACCACCACACAGCTTTTATACTTCATGTTTTCATCAATCCATTTCTTAATAGCATAATCTCCACCCTTTCTTATTTCTTCCCACTCATTTGGTGAAAGAAGTCGTTCTCCTTCTATAATCCCCATGTTTATAACCTGTTGAACACGAAAAACATCGGGTTCGTATTCAAAACTATAAAATACTTGTCTTTTCCGTTTGACTTGTGTTAACATGGTTTGTTATGAGAAATAAAATGTAAAATGATTGTTATAATAACTAAAAGACTTATATAGAATACAGAAAGTGTGAGCGATGAGAAAACTCTAAATCTTTTTACATTCCCATGATTTATGAACTCTACTGTATTCATATTGTAATCAATCTCTTCCTCGCCTTGAAATCTTATTTTATCATACAGATGACGAAAGAGCCGTTCTTGTCTTAAGTAATAACTATCTAAACCCCAAAACATTAAAGGTGGAAAAAAGCTAAAAAATATATAAACAGGATTTCCATCTTTGGCAGATAAAGCAAATAGAGCAGCAACAATCGTTATAGTCCAGCCTTTTAATAAAAAAGAATTCACGTTCATCCTAGTTATAACTAATTGTATAAATTCGAGGTGTTTTCTTTTATTATCCATTGAATATTTCAGGTTTAAGTTTATATAATGTATCAAGCGGGTATATTTCATCCTTATGTACCTTTTCATACCATTCTACCATATCTTTTGCAGTCAAATCAGTCAAGTGATTTAGATTAATATTCCAAAGTCTTGAATAGAAAATTACATTTTAAAAAATTGTAGAATTAATTATGTGTTTCTTTATTTTGTTTTGATTTTAGGCAATATGAACTAAATTGTTAAAAAGTAATACGACCTAAAATAGAAATAATTATTCTAAAGCTATTTTTTTAAATCATTGTTATTTCAGTAGTTGTTTTGATATAAAGTTTAATTCAGTTCATTTACTGGTTTGGAGCTATAAAATTGTCGATAGAGTTAGAAAAGATAAAGTAACTGTCTCAAGAGTATTCCATACTTCGCAGGACCCAAAGAAAATAGAATTGTAATCTTATGAATTAAGCATTCACTATCGCCTCAGCAATTGTTGTATAACCGACCCCCTCTGTTTCCCTGACTGCTTTAGCAGTTCCCCCTATTAGGGGGAGATGTGTTGCAAACTCATCCTTCAACTCATCCCACTTCATGCCTATTTCTGTCTGGTTTGGTATTAATTTATCGTCAGTGATCTCCTCGCAGTCTTTAAAGTTAAGCTCGCAGGCATGTATGTTCTGGGGATTTTTATAATCATATATAGGCATACCAAATCTCCGACAGATAACGGGTCGGGCTTCGTATATGGTACACTCGCCTTCCGTTCCAAGTGCGGGGCAGGGTAAGACCCCCACTGCGAACGCCCCTGCGGTGCGTTCTTTGTCTCCCCCTGACAGGGGGAGATGATTTAAGTACTCCTTAGCTTTCTTCTGCAGCTCTTGGCGGCGCTCTGGCGGCAGCGAGCGGATATGCTCCGCAATCATCCAGCCATCAAGCAGTGTTATGCGGAATATCTGCGAGCAGCACTGTGAGCAGCCCTTTCGGCACTGGATCTTATCGCCATAAATATCCATATTGCGGTCAAATTCCACCTGGATAAGCGAGGTAATATCGTAAAATTTTTGTTTGAACAAATTATTTATTTCGTTTAAAATATGTAGATTTATTTAATCCGTTTTTAAGGGCATTTAAAAATTGTTTACTGTACTTACCTGTTTTTTCAAATTCCTTTACAATAGTATCAACATTTGATGAATTGTCTAAAAATTCTGGTTTCTGCAAAGAATTGCTTTTTACTTGTTTTGGGGTAATTCTATTATTTTCCCCTGGATTGCTTTTTTTCATTTTTTGCTTGAAAAGATAATTAATAAGAACAAATATACAGATTATGTATATAATGTTATATCCTAAGATGAACTTTTCATCCACATTGTCGCCCTGAACCATGTGCCGTGCTTGATACGGTATTGTTTCGGGGTCTTTGGTAAAATTAGAGCGAGATTCTGAAACGAGTTCAGAATGACAATGTTAATCAGGAATTTTCTAATCCTTAATTATGGTTTGAAATAATGAGTAATTTAAGGTAAATTTATGGTTCTAAATTAAAAATATGTCAAATACGGCATCAAAATACAAGTTTTTTAGCGTTTTAGCTCTCATAATACTGTGTAGTATTGTTTTTACTCAGATTGATTATGGACAGGAAGCGATGAAATCTACAAAGGTTACAGAGCAGACCGAGAAGCCTGTAACCAATATCAACCTGACCAATAATAACATCGTTTATGAAAAAGTTACGCTTCCTTTTTTAGATGTTGAAAACATTGATGGACAGATAGAAGATTACCTGATTGAGCTGTTTCCTATTATAAGCGATAACGAGATTGAAGCTATTAAGGGCAGTAAGGATATAAGCAAAAAACTTATTAATGATACTTTGGGGCATGTTGAGTTCAGCTTAACAATCAATGTTCCTTCTCATTATTTAGATCCTGCACCAAGAATGCTTTGGGAGCTTAACGTACCTGAATTTACTTCACGCATTTACCAGATATATTCGAAGGATTCTTTGGATAATAACGATACTATCTTAATTGCAGTGTGGCCAAATGTAGTTGGCGCGCCGGGCACAAAAACTTATACAGGCTTTTATAATATATTCAAGCTTCGCAATTGGCCTTCATGGAAGGATCCCGAAAGCGACCCGTTAGAGCCGGGCACACCGCCCGGACCCGGAAACCCGCTTGGACTTTTTGCCGCGCATTATGACGAGAACTCATTGCGCTACTTCCATGGAACAAACAAGAATTACCTGCTTAAGAACCAGTACCGCGCATTATCTCACGGATGCGTTAGGAATGATAACAGCAACATAGATAAGATGAAACGCTTAATTGTAAAAAAAATGGTAACAAGCCAGGACATAAGCTGGTGGGCTAAGAGCAAAAAATCCATGATATATAACTTTACAGAGGAAGAAAAAAATAAATTCCCTGTAAGGATTATTTATAAAACTTATAATATAGGCAGTGACTCTTATGGTGATTATATAATTTTCTTTAAAGATGTTTACGGCTACGCCCGCAGTAATAGATGGAGCAAATTTGACAGGGAAGAACTTATGACATTTTCAACTGTAGAAAACATTAAAGCAGACTATAAAGTAGCTCATAAACCAAATCAATTTCAGCTTTCAGATGATAAATTAATACCAATTATTGAAAATTTAATTTCAGATCACAAGGACTACGAGAAGTATTATTTTACTGATCTTGTTCAGAGCATCGAGTCCAAATAAAAGGTAAACCCCAATTATGGGGTCAGCTTAAATATCCGCCTGGTATTATTTGAAGCAAAATCCCAAAATTGCGATTTTCATCTTTATTCTAATTGCTGGAATCACATATTCGCAGCCTAAGACCTTTAACGACATCAATTTCAAAAAATTTATTACAACCGTTGCAGGCGAAGATTCTCTTATTTCTTTGCCTGATAAATTCCTTATGTTCGGAAGTCTGATAATATATTCGGATTCCATCGAAGTAAGCCCCTCAAATTTTTACGTGGATTACCGTTACGGAAAAATTCGCCTGTTTAAATTTTTCATTGATGATATCATAAACAGCGGTAAGCCTGAAAGGCTGCAATTAATAATTACTTATAGAAATTTCCCTTTTGATATAGCTGATACTTATTCACGTTTTGAAGTATTGAACAGGCTGGATACACTTGGCGGCGATACCGTTAAGGTTGCTGAAATTAAATCTGACTTTGTTGAAGATATCTTTGCGGGAACTGACCTGCAGAAATCAGGAAGTATTTTCCGCGGGTTTACAATCGGCAATAACCGTGACCTCACTCTGCAATCCGGTTTCCGCCTGCAATTAAACGGTAAGCTTTCAAGCGATATTGAAATAACCGCGGCATTGACCGATGAAAACACTCCCATACAACCCGAAGGCAATACACAAAAACTTCAGGAAATTGATAAGGTGTTTGTAGAATTACGCTCAAGCAGTATCACAACTACACTTGGTGATATTGAAGTAAATTTTGCGGGAACTGATTTCTTTAATTTCAATAAAAAATTGCAGGGAGCCAAAGGATTTGTTAATTTTGATAAAACCGATCTGTTCCTAACCGGCGCTCTTAGCCGCGGCAGGTTTAACAGTAATACTTTTAACGGTATAGATGGCGTTCAGGGTCCATACCGCCTTATAGGCGCTGATAATGAAGTGAATATTATAGTCATTGCGGGAAGCGAAAAAGTTTATCTTGACGGAATAAAAATGACGCGCGGCGAGAGCAGTGATTATACCATAGATTACTCCAACGGACAGATAAAATTCACAAATAACAGGCTTATAACAAACGCATCAAGAATAGTTGTTGATTTTGAATACTCCGATAAAAAATATTCGCGCAGCTTAATTGCGGGACAGACAAAAACAGCCTTATTTAATGAGAGGCTCAAGCTTTCATTTTCATATATCCGCGAGCGGGATGACCCGGGTAAGCCTATTGATTTTATTTTATCGGATACTGACCGCACAATTATTTCCGAAGCCGGTGATAATAAATTCATGGCGTCAAAATCCGGAGTTATATTTGTTGGCAGTGATACAAGCGGCTCTATTGGTTCATATATTCAGCGTGATACACTTATAAATTTGCAAACCTACAAAAAATATATTTACGCGCCGGGTGATACAGCAGCTTTATATCAGGTAACATTTTCTTTTGTTGGAGGCGGTGGTGGTGATTATAACAGCTTAAGCAGCAATGCGTTTGTGTTTGCAGGTATAAAGCAGGGTGGATATATGCCGTTGGTGTTTTTTCCGTTACCAGTAGCATACCAATCCGCTGATATAGGAATGGAGCTAATGCTATCAAAGGATATATCTATAGTTATGGAAGGTACAGCAAGTGATTTTGATGCTAACCTGCTTTCAAATATTGATGACACCGAAAATAAGGGAGGTGCATTTTCATCATCACTTATTTTTAAGCCTAAACAGTTTAAGATAGGTAAATTAAATCTGGGTGAAGTTGAGCTGATAGTAAGACAGAGGGTAATTAATAAGTTATACAACGCAGTTGATAGATTAAACAAAGTTGAGTATGACAGGGTGTGGGATATTCAGGATAGCAGTAAGCTGACCGAAGTTACAACAGAAGCGGGCTTAAGCATCAATCCGCAGAAATATTTCAGAATAACCACATCCGCAGGCAGGATAAAAAGAGGTGATTCGTTTAATTCGCTCAGGGGCTCGGTTGACTTTAAGTTTGAAGGTGATAGCCTTAGTGCGCCATCATTTAAATATTACGCTGATTATATTTCAAGCAAAGATATTGCCTCGGATTACGGAGGTAACTGGATAAGGCAATACGGAAGCATTGATTATAAGCTGAAACCTTTCAAGAATGCAAAGTTCGGTAAATATAACCTTATTATGGAATTTAACGGTGAAGATAAACAGACGCGCTCAATAAATTTTGATACAACAAATAGAGGTAGTTTCAGGTTCTATGAGTTTAAGCCTAGAATTATGATAACTGATCTTTATAATTTAGACCTGGCTTACCAGTTTGGTTACAGGTTTGATGACCAGTTTGATAAAGGAACAATTTCAAGGCAGTCAAATTCATATACCAGTACTATTGGTGTAAGACTTAAGAATCTGAACTTCCTTTCTGCATCAGGCGATGTAGTTGTTTATGATAAGAAATATACTCCTAATTTTCAAACCATGGGATTTGCTGATTCCAGAACAATACTTGTAACTTCACAAAGTAATATATGGTTCTTGAACAGGGGATTTAATACAAATCTATTCTACAAGGTATCAAGCGAACGTACTGCCAAGCAGGAAGTTGTATTTATTTCCGTACCAATTGGGCAGGGTAACTATAAATATATAGGCGATTTAAACAGCAACGGCTTACAGGATGAAAATGAATTTGTACTCACCAGCTTTGACGGAAATTATATAAAGATACTCAGACCTACAGACCAACTTTTTCCAACAACGGATCTGCAAAGCTCCGCATCATTAAATTTAGTTCCTTCACGCTTTGTAAATATTTCAGGCGAGGGAGTGATGAAAACTATTCTGAATAACATTACATCTGATACATACATAAGTGTAGCCGAAAAAAGCAAAGACCCATTACAAAGGAATATTTACCTGTTAAAGTTTAGTACATTTCAGAATGACCAGAATACTATCACAGGTGTAACAACTGTGCAGCAGGATATTGGCATATTTGAAAATTATGATTATTTTGGAGTTAAATTACGGTTTATCCAAAGAAAAGGCTTTAATCAGTATTTTTCAGGGAATGAAAGAATCCTTAATGTTGAAAGAACAGCGCGTCTAAGGTTTTCATTTACACCTGATCTTGCTATGGTCTCCGATTATGTTACCCAGATTGAACGCAGCCTTGCGCCAAATGTTGCAATCAGGAACTGGAACATTAATACAGAAGGTGTTACTTCGGAAATTATTTATAAGCCTAATGTTTCAATTGAAGCGGGATTTAAAGTTCAGCTAAAGCGCGCAAAGGATGTATATCCAACTGCGCCAACACAGGCTGATATAAATGTACAGACATTCAGGCTTACTTATTCATTTTCAGGCAAGGGTACTTTGCGCAGTGAAATATCCAGAAATGAAGCGTTAATAAATACTAATCCTGCTTTTGTTCCGTTTGGTCTTACCAAAGGACTTGTTGCAGGGAAAAGTTATTTCTGGTCATTAAATTTTGAATACAGAATAAGCAATTTTATCCAGGCAACAATAAACTATTTTGGCAGGGCAGAAAATAAATCGAAAGTGATACATACAGGTACTGCGGAGATAAGAGCGTACTTTTAATTGCGGAATTTGGATTGTTGATTTCGGATTCTTTTTGGAGTGCATTGACTATGTCAATGCTGATATGATAGTAAACTTAAAATTATAAAGGTGAAAATATTAACTTAATTGATATAGACCCTTCGTTTCACTCAGGGTTGAAGTTATGAAAAAACTTACACACGAAGAAGTCGGTAAAAAAAGAATTTCTCTTGAAGAAGCAAAAAAAGCAAAGAGAAATCCGATTTATGTAATTGCTGATAATATCCGCAGTATATATAATGTGGGTTCAATTTTCCGTACAAGCGATGCTGCGCTGGTAGAAAAGCTATATTTAACAGGATACACGCCATATCCCCCCAGACCAGAAATTGAAAAGGTCGCTCTTGGCGCTACCGATGTAGTACCATGGGAATATGTTAAAGATCCCATTGAGGTTGTTAAAAAATTGAAAAGTAATGGCGTAAAAATAGTACCGCTGGAAATAACACAAAACAGCAGAGATTACTCGGATGTCAATATGGATGATTTTCCGTTATGCCTCATCTTAGGAAATGAACTAACAGGTGTATCAAATGATATTATTGCGATGGCAGATTTTTCAATTGAAATTCCGCAATACGGGTTTAAGCACTCAATAAATGTATCTGTTGCATACGGAATAGCTGTTATGGAGCTTGTAAGAGGATTAGATTTTATAAAGAAATAATTGAAATTTTATTGTCAGGATTATTATCCGGAATATTTTTTATATCATCAATAAATTTTGTCAAAGTATCAAGACGGCTATTGTATGAATTAATAACAATGAAGTTTATTTCGTATTTACTCAGATTTTGTTGAAATTGAATGTTTTTATCAAGGGTAATTATATGAGTAAATGCATTTGCAACTGCCAGATTAATTAATTCACCATTTTTCTTAGAATACCATCCCATTTCAGAAACTGTAAAAATATCAAATTCTCTTAAATAATTACGAAGACGAACATCAATATTCTCATCTAATAGAATCTTCATTAATTAATTTCTTCGGTAAGAAATTTTTTTGAAGTTAAGAAATTTTCAGCATAATGCAATGTTTCTATAGCTTGTTTTTTAGAAACGGTTGGAAAGCCTTCTATAAATTGATCAATAGTGTATCCACCCTCAATGTAATCAAATAGGTTTTGAACAGGTACCCGGGTTCCTTTGAAAACAGGTGTTCCGCTTAGTACTTCGGGGGAAATTTCAATAATGTTTTGTTTCATACGGAAACTTAAACAATTTTATATTTATTTTATATACCTGAATATACCTCATTACCAGAAATATATGTTTTATATATCTTTACATTAAGTTTTTGATGAAATTCCATTTCAAAAAGGTCTGTTTCCATAATCACAAAATCTGCAACTTTACCTTTTGCAATACTTCCTACTGCATTATCGTTATGATTAGAATAAGCATTATTGATAGTATATGCTTTTATGCATTCATGCAAGGGTATTTTATGCTCAGGTGTAAATTCACCATAATTTGTATTCCTTGTTACTGCTAATCTAATATTTTCGAATGGATCAGCTTCAACAATTGGGAAGTCAGTGCCAAAGTTTATTACTCCGCCGCTTTTTAATAAGTGAACATAATTATGAGTATAATTTACAAGTGTATCGGGAAGCTTATCGAACACTGTATGCGCATCATACTTTAAATGCAGTGGCTGAACTGAGGCAATTACTCCAAGTGCAGAAAATCGCTTATAATCTACAGGCTGTATATGCTGTGCATGTTCAATTCTGTGTCTTAATTTCTTTGTATTTGGAAGCTTACTATACAAATCCAAAACTTCTGTAACTGCCTTATCACCAATGGCGTGGATTATCATCTGCATTCCCGCTTCATCAATACGCTTTGCGTAATCATATATTTCACCACTTTCAACAAGATCGGTCTTATACCCGTTATGGTTTCTCCCTTTGTAATTTATACTGAATAGCGCGGTTTCAGAACCTAATGCTCCATCCCAAAATGCTTTAAATCCTTTTATTGTAAAATAATCTTTATTAATTTCCCTGGTTTTATCAAGATAATTCTGCAAATTGTCAAACTCTGTAAATGGAATATATGAATTTATCCTTAGCTTTAATTCATTTCTTTTGTACATCTCTAAATATACATCAATATCTTCAGGAAGGGTAATATCGCTGACTGAAGTTATCCCATAAGTATTCAGCATCTTTATGCAATCTATAACAGCATTTACTTTTTCATCCAGAGTGTGGACAGGCAGTCTGGAAATAATATGCTCCATAGCCTTTTCACGTATAATACCTGTAAAGCTTCCGTTTTTAGTCTTTTCAACTTCATTTTCACTGTATTTTTCTGCAATGGAATTTAATCCCGTTACATCAAGAGCTTTAGAATTGCATATTGCTGAGTGGTAATCATAATTTGTTATGTATAATGGAAGCTCATTGAAAACGGGGTCAATAATATTACCATTATTCTTATTGTAATTTCTGAATACTTTATTGAGGTCTAAATTTCCGCCTATAACCCATGTTACATTATTTTCTTTGACGTGATTCTTGATTGCTTCAGAAAGTTCAGCGATAGAATTAATTTTTGAGCAATCAAACAGTTTCCTCATCAATGAACCTTTTACAAGATGAACGTGTCCGTCTATAAATCCGGGCAGAACAAGTTTATTTTTAAGATCAGTTACATTTGAGTAATTTTGAATAAGGGATCTGGTTTCTATATTAGAACCGGAAAATTCAAAATGACCGTTATTAACGCCGAATGCTTCAGTAAAGCACCCATCCGGCTGCCATACTTTTGCATTAATGAAAAGTGTTGAGCTCATTTAAAAGTTTTTCAGTAAATTATGTTGCTGTTATTTTTCATCTTTAAGGTCACGTGTCATAAGCTTTTCTGTTGCGTGATGCGGGTCTTTGCCAAGGAATAATACTTTGTAAACCTGCTCAATTATTGGCAGCTCAACTCCAAGTTTTTTGGCAAGCTCGTGGGTTGATTCAGTTGTAGCAACACCTTCGGCAACCATTTTCATTTCGGCAAGTACCTGCTTTAGCTTTTTGCCTTTGCCTACTTCTTCGCCAACAAATCTGTTACGAGAGAGTTTACTCATGCAGGTTACAATAAGATCGCCAATGCCTGAGAGTCCAATGAATGTACTTTCATGAGCGCCGAACCTCATTCCAAACCTTGTAATTTCCCTGATACCCCTTGTCATAATAGCTGCTTTTGTATTATCACCAAATCCCGCGCCATCGGCAATACCTGCAGCAATAGCAATTACATTCTTTAACGCTCCGCCAAGCTCAACTCCCAAAACATCACTGCTTTTATAAACTCTGAAGTATTTATTGGAAAATGCTTTCTGTATTATTTCAGTATTCTTTTCATCATATCCCGCAGCAACAACGGCTGTTGGGGTATGCTGTGCAACTTCTTCTGCATGGGAGGGACCTGAGAGCACTACAATATTTTTCTTTTGAATATTTGTGAAAACGTCGCAGAATATCTGCGATACAGTCATTAGACTGTGGTTTTCAATTCCTTTTGAAACACTTAAAATTACTTTACCATACAGATCAATATCTTTAACCTGTTCAATTACGCTTCTTATGAACTGTGTTGGTGTAGCTATGACAATAAGTTCTTTATCTTTAATAGCTTCTTCCAGGTCATTAGTAATATGTATCCTTTCGGGAATTTTTACTTTTGGCAGGTAATAGAAATTTTCGCGGTATTCGTTTAATGTGTGGGCATATTCTTTATCATACTCCCACAAGGTAACCTTATGCCGGTTATTGTGGAGTATTATACCCAGGGCTGTACCCCAGCCGCCTGAACCAAGTACGCATATGCGAAGTATCCTGTGGACATTCATATACGCAAATTTATCTATAAAATATTATTTATGAAATGTTAATATAAAGGAGAGAATAAGTATTTGTAATGTTATTTTCAAAAATTAAGCAACTAAAGCCTAAAAGGGTAATTGCGCAGTTATAATTAATAAGTTATGTTGAAATTGCAATTAAGCAAATACATTAAAAAAGAATAAAAAATCATTAACAATCACGCACACCATAAGTCTTTTAACAGGTTTTTCGGCTGTTTCAACAAATGCAGCAGGTTTAAGCAATGCAGCAGTAACAACAAACAATTATTTTTTCCTTCGTTTAAAGGGAGCTTCAATCTTTATCCAGCGTACCTTCCACCATTTTTCAAACCTGTTCTCTTCGCCATACAGAAGCCTTTTAATATTTGCCCTGTGATTATATATCAAAAATATGCATACAACAATGCTGAAGTAAATGAGTGTGTGATACCCGTCAATTTCTACGCCAAATAAGTTTTCCCTTATAAACATTGTGCTGGGGAAAGCAAATGCCGCGCTAATGGAGCCAAGTGAAACATACCCTGAAAACACAAGCACTAAAATGAATATTCCAATTGAAATAGTTGTATCAATAGGGGCAAGGCTTAATAACATTCCCGTAGCGGTATTTATACCTTTACCGCCTTTGAAGCCTGCAAAAACCGTCCATACATGTCCAATAATTGCGGAAATACCGGCAATTAACTGAACAATTGTTATATCCTGGAATGGTGTTCGGTTTTCAAACGGCAGTGCGCCGTAGAACAGCTTTGTTATCAACAGTGTTGCAATAAAGCCTTTGGAAATATCAATTAACTGAACCAGTACGCCAAGCTTCCAGCCAAGTACACGAAAAGCATTTGTACTGCCAAGATTTTTGCTGCCAAACTTGCGGATATCAATTCGTTTAAATAACTTTCCAACAACCAATGCTGTGGGGAATGAACCCACAAGGTAGCTTAATAATATTACTATGAGTAAGTATAACATAATTTAGTTAAAACACTCTATTCTTTTAATTTCCGGTATTTCATTCATTAATGCTCTTTCAATTCCCGCTCTAAGTGTCATTGGTCTAAGCGGACAGGTATTACAAGCGCCTAGCAGCTTTAATTCAACAATTCCTTCATCAGATACCCTGTCAAGTATCACATCGCCGCCGTCTATCTGTAAATATGGTCTGATACGTTCAAGAATTGAATTGATCTTTGTTTCAATTTCAGCGGTTTTTTCTGTAATTAACATATAATCTGAAAGTAAACTCTGTAAAAATAACAATATTTTATGAAAGAAACATTAAACAATTTATAATATTTTCCTTTTCGGACATCTCACATTTTGCGAGCGAAGCAATCTTATAAATATACATATGAGATTGCTTCGTTAATTCGTTCCTCGCAAAATATCCATGTCTTTATATTTCAATTACCGGCAGTTTTGGCTGAAGCTTTGCCGTTGTCTTTACATACTCAGCTAAATTGCGGGCAATTTCTGTAAATTGCAATGATTCTGTGGAATCAGGTTTACCCAGAACTATAGGCTTTCCTTCATCTCCGCCAATTCTTACATCAGTATTGATAGCAATTTCACCAAGGAAATTTATTCCCATTTCTTCGGCAAGCCTCCTGCCGCCTCCTTCACCAAATATATATTCTTTTGAGCCATCTTTGTTTGCATAGTAACTCATATTTTCTATGATACCAAGCACCGGAACATTGACCTTCTCATACATCTTAGCGCCTTTGCGGGCATCAATTAAACTTATTTCTTGCGGAGTAGTTACTATAATAGAACCGGTTAATGGTATAGATTGTGTAAGCGTTAACTGAATATCTCCTGTACCGGGAGGCATATCATATAAAAGGAAATCAAGCTCATCCCACTCAACATCGCTGATAAACTGCTTAAGCGCGCTTGATGCCATGGGTCCGCGCCAAACAACTGCTTCCTTCTGGTCAACTAAAAACCCAATTGACATCATTTTCATGCCAAACTTAACAACAGGAAGCAGCCTGTTCTTTTCTTTGATCTTAACAAGCTTGGGTTTTTCATCGGTAACACCGAGCATTGTTGGGATAGATGGTCCGTAAATATCGGCATCTATCAGACCGGTTTTGTATCCTTCTTGAATTAATGCGGCTGCAAGATTTACGGCAACGGTTGATTTACCCACTCCGCCTTTTCCTGATGATACCGCTATGTTAAATTTAACACCCGGTAATATCTGATTTTCTGTATTTGTATTTTGCATAAAAAGCAAATATACAAACAAAAAACCTCACTTTTTATGTAAAAATGAGGTTTTAAAATCATATTTTAATATGATTATTTACAATGCCTTAAGTAATATTGTTATTTACTTTCATCAGGTTCTTTTGACTGGCATAAATAGTCCTTAACATAATTCCACGGATCTATGTAATCATTTGATGCCTCTGAAATTCCCTTTGGGATAACTTTATATGCCCCGTATTCTTCTGTGAACTTAAATACCAGCAAATGCTGCCATGAGCTTCCGCCAACAGTAGCAATACAAACATCACCACCTGAATACACAATTTCAAAGGTTTCGGGTGAGTAATTGTTTATCAGGTACTTTTTTACATTAAGTTTTTTTGATTCAAGCCAGTCTTCTGAAATATATTTGCGCAGCTTATTTGAAGCGTCATCACCCTTAACCATCATATCAAGTATTTCTTTTGTTATGAGCTCCATTTTTTTTGAATTCAGGTCTTCTGCTTTTGATTGCATATTTACTGCAAATACAAACACAACCGCTAATAGTGTAAATTTAATTATTTTCATAATGTACCTTTTAATTATTATAATTCAATTTATTATTATACTGAAAAATATTAAAAATGTTTCAATTCCTTAATGCTTGTTAGAAAAAGTAATGGATTCAATTTTATCGCCTATCTGAATATTATCAACAACATCAAATCCTTCAATAACAGTGCCAAATACTGTGTATTTACCGTCTAGGTGCGGCTGGGGCGAGTGTGTTATAAAAAACTGGCTCCCTTCAGTATCCTTGCCGCTTGAAGCCATGCCAACCGTGTATGCATCAAAGCCCTGTGGAGAAAACTCACTTCGTATCGAATAACCCGGTCCGCCGTAGCCTGTTCCAGTCGGGTCGCCGCCCTGTATAACAAAATTCGGCACAACTCTATGGAAAATTGTATTATTGTAAAATCCCTTTTCACAGAGCTTAACAAAATTCTGTACAGTAAATGGAGCAATATCAGGATTTAATATTATTTTTATATCACCAATACTAGTTTTAATTGTTGCAAACTGTTTATCGTTAAGTTTATCAATAAAATCCCAGTCAAGATCTGTACGGTATTTAGGTGCAGTGATATTATTTTCATGGTCAATACCTGTAATATTTTTCAATGCATCAGCAGATACTTTTGTAATATCATAATCACTGCTTTTTAAATTTTTTGTAAATATATCTTTTGCACCGTCAAATTTCATATCAGCCCATGCCTGTATATACATCAGCATTACATCTTTATCTTTAGGCAATGTAAAGCCTGAATAATCAAATGTCATTACCTGGCAGGTTTCCAGGCGGTATTGCAAATAGATTGAATCTTGCAAATTAGTTAAGCATAGATCAGTTATTGCTGGTTCTTTTGATGACGCAAATTCCGATAGAATAAGCCTGATTATATTCCTGTTCTCATTATCTAATTTATCATCAAGTTCTGTCAAAGCTTCAACGAAAACCTTATATAATTTAGCAAGTTCAGGTGAGCCTATCATTGAACCATCTTTATTGGGGTGAATTTCATTATATCGCTGAACATCTGCGCTGATAACTTCGCGAAGCTCCTTATAAACCATTGCATCATCCATAAATGCAAATGAGCTTACTATTGCGGATTTAATATCATAGTTATCTGTCGAATTAAACATTGCAAACAGGTCAGCTTTTGCATCATCTTTAAATATCTTTGTGTATGTCTTAATAGCTTCAGCTTTTATATGCCAGTCTATGGCTTTGCCTGGCGTAAGTATAAATAATATTTCCTGTTGAATCTTCCTTGTCAATGGATTCCGGGTATCAGCTCCCGCAAACAACTTGCCTAATGCCTGCCAGCTAACAATAGAAACATGAGCTATTGGGTCTTGTACAGCATGTTTTAATAACGCTGAAATAGTTTTATCAAGAAGTGGAGAGTTCAAATCAATTTTAAAATTTCCAATTGCATTTGCAATGTTAACTCTTACCCGCCAGTCATTATCATTTGCCAAAGCATTTAACATAAATTCTATATCAGAAGTATCCTGTAATTTACCTAAGGTAGAGTAAGACCACATTCTGACAGTCGCTTTTTGTGAATTTGTAAGAAATATTATTTCATTTTTATAGTCGGTTAAATTATTTTTATTTCCGGTTCTGTAAAGTATGTAAGAAGATTGATAGTCAATACCTGATTCTATAGCATATTTATTGAGTTCTGCAAGAAACTTGTATGCTGTTTCATTAGTGAATTTCCTAATAGCAAATTGAAATAATGATGACAGTTTTGCAGCAGTATAACTTCCCAGAAAACCAGAAGAATCTAAATTACCTTTAAATCTGAAAATATCATTTATATCTTCACTTGTTCCAACTTTTCCTAGTGATGTTGCAATTAAGAATAATAAATCATGGTTTTTCTCACTGAAAAGTTCAGATTTTAAAAATTGTCTGCTTTTAGAAGAACTTAAATAACCTAATAACCTATTTATACTACCCCGGTTATTAATATCGCTAATACTATAGTAATGTATCAATGAATCTATTAATACAGTATCACCAAGATTGATAATTGATAAAAATTGTTTAGAGTAAGTTTTACCATTAGCAGAATTATCAATATTGCTGAAATCAAAATTAATTTCAGTTGTATTTCTTTTATCTGTTAATTCAAGAATGTCTTTTTCTTCTTTTGTAAAGGGCTGTGCAAGTGAATTTGAGGTAAACATCAGAATTAATATCAATGTTATCCAGAGATATGAAGAGTATCCGAATATTAATAAAAATGGATTCTTCCTAAAGGCAGGCGCTTCAATCAGAATGACACAGGGCAATTTACTTTTTCTTCTTAACATCATTCTTTTTCTTATTGTCAGGTTTCTTTACCTCAGGTATTTTTACATCAGGTTTTTTTGTTTGCGTTGTTTTCTTATCAGCAGATTTCTTATCTGCAATTTTCTTTTCATCATCTCTTTTCTGCTTATCTTCTTTTGCTTTTTCGTTCTTTAACTGTTCTTCCTTTTCAAACGCTTCCTTTTTTACTGAATAATCAGAGAAGTTATAGAATTTATAGCCAAGCTTTTTTAATGTAAGAATTTCATCATAAAACTTTTCAAACTCATCCTTATCTACTGCAACCGATGTTATTATAGTCTTAGCCAATTTGCCCCTGCTCTTTAAATTTGAAGCAAAGATCGTAATTTTATCTTTTGCTTCTCCTTCTGCCTGTGATAAAAGCTTTGTAAGAGCTTCATCATTAATTACTTTTATTTTATAGCTTGAAAAATCATTTAAGATAGCATTTACAAACTGAGGGGAAATATCATTATCTTTTTTGGTCAGAATAACCGAAGCAACAGTAGGGAAATCAATCGAAAAGTTTCTCACCCTTTCACGGATTGCTTTATCATTCATCGAAGCATTGAAGTCAGTTTCATAATTATCCCTGCCGCCAACGGTCAGATTTATAATAACATCTTTTTTGCTGTGCATCAGTTTATTCTGCAAATCAATCTCATCAAGGTTCCTGGGAAAAACATAGCTGAACTCACTTTTGTTCAATAACAGCTTATCAATATCTTCAGTCTTATATTCGGAAATATTATTTATGATAACACAAATTGTAGCGCTTTGCCTGTGTACTTTATCTGAATGATTTATGTTTATTTTTGCAAGAGGTAATTTGCCGGCTGTTGTATCACTGTTTAAAACCAATAGCACAACATCCTTTGTTCTTATATCTTCATTAACCGATGTGTTTAATCCTAAGCTCTTCAAATAAGCGGTTACATCAGCATTTACTTCAATTGACGAGAGTTCTGTTGGAATAAGTACATTCTTTACGAAAAGCTCTGCTTCCTTACTTGAAGTTTTACTTCCCTTTTTTTGGTTTTTTTCATCTGCGGGATTTATAATCCAATCATCTTTAATGCCAAAATTTCTTAATACCGAATCAATCCCGGGTGAGAGAATAATTTTAAGCTGTTCAATATCAACTTTTGTTATCTGTTGGTTATCGCCTGTGTTTTCTGTAATTTTATTGGTATTAACAGAGGATGAATCAGTATTTAATACAAATTTTGAGATCAATAATGCTGATACTACAACAATAAGGGCAATTATTGCAATAACCTTAATACGGAACGATTTAAAGAAATTTGTTATTTTAGATATTATGCTAAGCATCCTTCGAATCAATAATTAACTGAAATTACTACTTTTTGATATAAATATCGCAATTTTATATTACTAAAAATATTTATATTTTGTCATTAATACTATATAAAATTCAATCATAAAGAAGGGATAATCATAATGGAACCAATTCCTGTAATGCAGGATAGTTATACAGGGGCACAGGAACAGGCTAGCACATTTATTTTAAAAGTATATATGTGGATGACAACCGGGCTTTTTCTGACAGGCGTTGTATCAGTTGCACCAATCTTAATTTTGGGATACGATAAATATTATAACCTGATAGCTGAAAATATAATTTTTATTTATGTACTGATGGGAATGGAATTATTAATTGTGTTCGGGCTGTCATTCCTTATAAACAAAATTCCCGCTGTAGTTGCTTTCTTTGCATTTATAATTTATGCAGGTTTGAATGGAATAACACTTTCACCAATTTTCCTTATTTACACAGGCACATCAATATTTTCAACATTCTTTATATGCGCTGCTATGTTTGGGGCATTAAGTTTTCTTGGATTTGTAATCAAAATGGATCTTACAAAGTTTGGTTCTTTTTTCTTGATGGCTTTAGTAGGGCTGATAGTTGCTTCGGTTGTCAATATATTCCTGAACAGCAGTATGATGAGCTGGATAATTTCATTTGCAGGAGTTGCAATATTTGTTGGGTTAACTGTTTACGATACACAGAAATTAAAAAATATGGCTGGCGGTATAGATTCAGCTTCCGAAGACGGCAAAAAAGCTTCTATTATGGGAGCGTTAACATTGTATCTTGATTTTATAAACCTGTTCTTATTCCTTTTAAGATTACTTGGAAAAAGAAATTAAATAACTATAATATATTAAATGATAAAAAACTTAAAGCTACTTTTCATCATAGCCTTTTTAACAACGGCGCAGGTTTACCCGCAGGTAAACTTTGTCAATGCGTTCCAGAACTTATCTTTTTCACTCCCTTTATTTTTAACACATTCAGGTGACGGAACTAACAGGATATTTGTTGTTCAGCAGCGCGGACTTATTAGAGTATTCCCAAATGACTCTATGACAACAAATGTACAAACATTCCTTGACTTAACTAATAAGGCTAGCCAGTTAGGAAATGAAAGAGGACTGCTTGGACTTACATTCCATCCTAATTATTCAACAAACAGGTTTTTTTATGTTAACTATACGCGAATAAGTGATGGAGCTACTATTGTTTCAAGATTTACAACTCAATCAGGTAATCCTAATAAAGCAGATTCATTAAGCGAGTTGATAATGTTGACAATTGCCCAACCATATACTAATCATAACGGAGGTATGGTTATGTTCGGGCAGGATGGTTTTTTATATATTGGTATGGGCGATGGCGGCAGCAGTGGCGACCCGCAAGATTATGCGCAGAATCTAAATTCATTATTAGGTAAGATTTTAAGAATTAATATTAATACTCCAAGCGGTGGTAATAATTACAGCATACCACCATCAAATCCGTATTCAGGAGGAGGTGGAGCACCTGAGATTTTTTCTGTGGGCTGGAGAAATCCTTGGAGATTTTCGCAAGACCCGGTAACAGGAACAATTTATTGCGGCGATGTTGGACAGAATGCATGGGAAGAAATTGATACAATTGCTGTAGGTAAAAATTATGGCTGGAGGTGTTACGAAGGTTTTGCGCCATTTAACACTGCAGGATGCGGACCAATTTCTAATTACACTTTTCCTATAGCTGTGTATCAAAACATTGGTTCTGATATTTCTGTAACTGGCGGTTATGTTTACCGAGGTTCAAGAGTTCCATGGCTTGTTGGCAGGTATATTTACGCAGATTACGGCAGCAGGAAAGTTTGGAAGCTATTGCTTTCTGGGGGAATAGTAAGTGAGAATACTCTTATTGGTAATGCACCACAGGTCGTTCCTTCCTTTGGGGTTGACCAGAATAATGAGCTTTATATAGTAGGCTCTAACACAATTTTTAAACTGCTGGATGCAGCTATAGGAATAAACGGAAATTCAAATGAACTGCCCGAAGGTTTTTCTCTCGAGCAAAACTATCCTAATCCGTTCAATCCTGTTACTAAAATTAATTATGAAATTAGTAAAAGTTCTTTTGTAAAACTAATAATTTATAATGTTTTAGGACAGGAAGTAAGAGTTTTAGTAAATGAAATTAAAAACGCAGGTAACTATATTGTAGAATTCAACGGTGCAGACCTGCCAAGCGGCTTATATATTTACAGACTTGAAACTCCGTATTTCAGTGACGTAAAAAAGATGGTACTTTTGAAGTAATTTTATGATTAAATTTGTAAATTCTCCCTCGGCATTAGAAAATATCGGGGGAGAAAGTTTTTTTAGATATGAGGAAACTTTAAAATGAAATTCTTATTTCGAATCTTTTGTGTTGCGCTTTTTATCTTAATATTTAAGTCTAACTTTGTAGTTTCACAATGGGTAGTAGAATTTACCCCATATCAATTTTCAAGTCCCAGATTTATTAATGTGCCTGATACAGGTACTTTATGGGGATTGAATTATATCGGTTATTGGGACACTATGGGAATAACTAAGAAAACAGTTCAATATGGATGGGAACCCTATATCATTACAGACTTGCCATATTTTACGCAACATACTTCAATTGCCGGTGTAAATGATGATACTGCTTTTGTTGGCAATCTTTACGGCAAAATTTACAAAACAACTAACGGTGGTTATAATTTTACTGAGATTTTGAGTGCAGGTCAGACTTATATTGTAACCGATATTCAATTTTCAAAGATCAATAAAAATTTTGGTTATATAGTTTGTTCTTCCCAAAATACACCTGGTAATTTTAAAATATATAAAACATCTGATTTTGGAGAAAGCTGGATTATTTACACTCCAAATTTTGGAGCAGGCTACAGTGCCAACAATATAATGAATGTCTCAGTCACAGATTCAAGCCATTTATATATCGGGTTATGGTGCAATCAATTTTCCTGTCCTTATATACGCATGGCTTATACAACTAATGGTGGTCTCAATTGGCAAACATCAGATATGGACCCTGGCAGAAGAGGCGTTGCCGCCATAGCTTTCAAAGATGATAATCAAACAGGTATTCTTGTTTCTTATTTAATAAATCAACCACATAAAATTTATCGTACAACCAATGGGGGTCAAAATTGGAATTTTATTGATACATTCAGTTTTTCAATTATAACAGGTCTCGCTTCTGCTTTTCAGACATCTGTATGGTATATAACTGGAAAAGATTATCGCACTAACAAATATTTTATATATAAATCAATAAACGATGGAACTTCATGGCAGCAAATGACTTTTGATTCTACAGTAGGAATTATTGACGATATAGATGTATTAACATTTAACGGTAAGATTTATGCATGGGCAACATCATCATATAGTATTTTGAAACTTGTTGATACAGCCGTTGTTATTGGTGTTAACAATGAGGGAAGCATAATCCCAGATAAATATGGGCTTGAACAGAATTTCCCTAATCCTTTTAACCCAAATTCAATAATCCGCTATGCTATACCTAAGAATAGTTATGTGACTATTAAAGTATATGATTTACAGGGCAGGGAAATAGCTGTAATAATAAATAACGAATTAAAATCAGCAGGTAAGTATTTTGTTAATTTTGATGGCTCAAATTTTGCCAGCGGTGTGTATTTTTACATGTTAGAATCAGGTGACTTAGTTTCAACAAAGAAAATGGTTCTTGTGAAGTAAATATTATCATTCATCCGATGCCCATGCTGTCATCGGATGATTATAGAACCCAAAGCCTGCCAAATTTTTGGCAGGCTTTTTATTTTTATGTTGGGTATATTTGTTTAATTATATGGAAAATATGGAGGAAAAAAAGAGAATTCTTGTAACTTCTGCGCTGACTTATGCTAATGGTGATACTCATTTAGGACACATTGCAGGCTCAATTCTGCCTGCCGATATATATGTTAGGTATTGCAGGCTTGCGGGCTATGATGTCATTTATATATGTGGTTCAGATGAATACGGCACAGCGATAGAAATGTCCGCAATTAAAGAAGGCATCACGCCAAAGGAAATAGTAGATAAATACCACTTTGCCAATAAAGAAGCTTACGAAAAGCTTGGCATGTCATTTGATATTTATTCCAGAACATCAACCGATACACACAAAAAAACTGCACAGGATTTCTTTTTAAATTTATATAACAAAGGATTGCTTTCACAAAAAACTGAAAAACAGCTTTATTCCGAAAAAGAAAAAAGATTCCTTGCAGATAGGTTTGTGATTGGAACATGTCCCGTATGCGGATATGAAGATGCGCATGGAGATGAATGCGAAAACTGCGGGAGTTCACTCTTACCCCTAGAGCTTAAAAATCCAAGATCAACAATAACAGGTGACACTCCCGTTGTAAAGGAATCAACACACTTTTACTTTCCGCTGGCTAAATACCAGGGTGAGCTTGATAAATGGATCAGTTCAAAACCCAACTGGAAGCCTAATGTTGTAAATTATTGCAAAGGCTGGTTCAAAACCGGCTTGAAGGATAGAGCTATCACAAGAGATCTTGTATGGGGGGTTCCATTACCAATTGAAGGATATGACGGCAAAGTAATTTATGTTTGGTTTGAAGCGCCAATAGGATATATTTCTATTACAAAAGAACTTTTTGCAGCCCGCGGAAACGAAGATACATATAAAGATTACTGGTGTAATAATGATACTAAGCTGGTTCATTTCCTTGGGAAAGATAACATAATATTTCATGCAATTTTCTTTCCTGCAATGTTAATGGCTCACGGCGGGTTTGTACTTGCTGATAACGTTCCCGCAAATGAATTTATGAATCTTGAAGGCTCTAAGCAGTCAAAAAGCAAGGGTCACGCAATTTATGTAAAGGATGTTATTGATAAATTCAATCCTGACTCTATAAGATATGCAATTGCCTCAAATATGCCCGAAAACAAGGATACCGATTTTTACTGGGCTGACCTTCAGGCAAAAAATAATAATGAGCTTGGAGCAATACTTGGCAACTTTGTGAACCGCACATTCGTTTTTGCTGAAAAGTACTTTGATAGAACCGTTCCCGAAGCTGGGGAATACCTTGAGATAGATAAAAATATCACAGAAAGCTTAAAATCATACTCTTTATCGATTGCATCTTATTATGAAAATTACAAATTTAAGGATGCACTTGCCGAAACTATGAACCTTGTCCGCGATGCCAACAAGTATTTCAATGATACTGAGCCGTGGAAAGCTATTAAAGATGATAAACAGAGATGCGCAGTAATTATAAATATATGTTTTCAGCTATGTAAAACATTTGCAGTATTGTTTAATCCTGTTCTGCCATTCACAAGCGAGAAGCTTTTGAGGATGTTGAATGTAAATAACAGTAATTTGACATGGGATAATGCCTCAGAATTAACTTTAGCCGCTGGACATAAGCTGAATACACCTGAGATACTTTTCAAAAAAATTGAAGATTCAGAAATAGAAAAATAAATTAGAAATAGAAAATTATAATCAATAAAATTTAATGAACGATAATTATTCATATACATTCGGTAAAAAAGTTTATGATCTAAGCAATAGAACTCATGTTATGGGTGTGTTAAATGTAACCCCTGATTCATTTTCGGATGGGGGGAAATATTTTAAACTTGAAGACGCAATTGCTCAGGGAAAAAAAATGGAAGCTGATGGCGCTGATTTTATTGATGTGGGCGGAATATCAACCAGACCCGGCGCGGATGAAGTTTCAGTTGTTGAGGAGCTTAAACGTGTTATTCCGGTAATATCAGCACTTGCTAAGGAGTTAAGTATTCCCATTTCAGTTGATACATACAGGGCTAAAATTGCTGATGAAGCTTTAAATTGCGGTGCATTGATAGTGAATGACATAAGCGCATTTAATTTTGATGAGGCGATGGCTGAAACGATTGCGAAGCATAATGCATCAGTAATTGCAATGCATATTAAGGGAACACCCAAAGATATGCAGAAGGATCCTAAGTACAGTGACCTGATGGCTGAACTTTTACAGTATTTTGAAAACGTAGCATGGAAAGCTAATGTTTCCGGAATTAAGCAGGTGATAATTGATCCGGGTATTGGTTTCGGAAAAACAGTAGAGCATAACCTGAAGATACTAAAAAACCTTAGTGACCTCAAAAGGCTTGATACGCCAATTATGATAGGTGTTTCAAGGAAAAGTATGATTGGTAAGATATTGAATACCAATGATGTAAATGACAGGCACGAAGGTACAATTACTTTAAATACAATTGGTGTTTTAAACGGTGCTCATATTATCAGAGTTCATGATGTAACCGAAGGCGTAAGAACTGCAAAAATAATAGACGCATACAGAAAATCATAAATAGATATTTCTCAATGATTTTTAACCCATAAGTTTTAATATACTTATGCGTTTTTTATTTTCCACGATTCGTTTTCTGCAATCTACCTATAATCAGTTATTCCATTTGAAATCACTAAAAAAGTTAGGTCCAAATCCATTCAACCCTTCAACAAATTTCTGATACACGGTAGATAAAAAATCATTTGCAAAGATACTTGTGTTTCCGTAGAGTATCCGCTTTTAGGATTCTGCTTATGAAATCAATACGAAGTATTGATGCACAGCATGCTTCGTTTACTTCGTATCAAGACCTGTCAGGTTTTATTTTTACGAAGTTTTTAGAGGTGCCCTTGGCATAAATCCATTACTATAAAGTTTAATTTATTTTCCTTATATTTGTTAGATTTTCTTTAAAATTAGGGCAAAACAGGGGAATTCGAGCAGATTAGATGGCTATAAAGATCAATATCAGTTCTTTGAACGAGGGTTCACAAACTCTCGAACTACTAAGCGATGAGAAGGAAATTGGACTTGCTGAAGGTTTATTAAAAGAGCCTTTATCTGTAAAATTAGAACTTTTCAAAACTACTCATCAGCTTGATATTAAATCAGAAATTAACGGAACAATTTTTCTGGAATGTGACAGGTGCCTTGAGAAATTTGAAAAGAACTTTCTAACATCATTTGAGCTTGTTTTCGTTCAGCAACTGCACCGGGAAGAAGAGTTTAACGAAGATTATATCAGGACATACAGTCCACACATGAAAACGGTTGATATTACAAATGATATAAAAGAATCGGTAATATTAACTATCCCCATGAAAAAGCTGCCTGTAGAAAAACCGGATGGCGCATGCTCATGGTGCGGCAGGTCGAAAGATTTCTGGAATGATATACTGGTAGATAGTAACGAAGACGACTAACTTTAAATAATTATAGACATGTAAGGTTTCTGAAACCTAAAGGCTTGCCTTGCAGGTATATAAAAAGTAGTAACATACAAAAATTAATAAATAAGAATAAATAATTAAGAGGTGATATAATGCCAAATCCAAAACGCAAACATTCAAAACAAAGGAGCAGAAAGAGAAGAACTCACTACAAGGCAAGTGTTCCCAGCACAATGTCCTGCTCAAACTGCGGCGAAACAAAGATGATGCACAGGGTCTGCCCAAGCTGCGGATTCTACGACGGCCGCTCAATAGTAATTCCCAAGAAATAATTCCCAAGAATTAATTTAACTATACCTGTAAATGAGCAAAGGGGTAAAGGATATTATCACCATTTCCCTGGATGCAATGGGTGGAGATAACGCTCCTGTAAGTGAAGTTGCAGGAGCCGTTGAAACCGTTTGCTGTAACGGGGGTATTAATATTACTCTTGTTGGCAGAGCCGGTGTAATTAATGAAGAGCTTAAAAAACACTCTTTCGATAGCTCAAGAATAAAAGTTCACAATGCTGAAGATGTAGTTGGTATGGATGAGAGTCCCACTGATGCTATTCGCAAAAAGCCGGATTCCTCTATCATATCCGGACTTAAACTCTGCAAATCAGGTGAAGCAGATGCATTTATCAGCACAGGTAATACCGGAGCTGTAATGGCTGCATCTTTATTTACATTAGGCAGAATTGCAAATGTATCGCGTCCTACAATTGGCTCCAGGTTCCCCACAGAGCAGGGTATTACTATGGTTTTTGATGTTGGCGCAAATGTTGACTGCAGACCATTGCACCTGCTGCAGTTTGCAGTAATGGGTTCTGTTTTTGCAAACCACATTTACGGAATTGATAATCCAAAAGTCGGCTTGCTAAGCGTAGGTGAAGAAAAAACCAAAGGCGATGCACTTACTGTTGAAGCATACGAGCTTCTTGAAAAAAGTAACCTGAATTTTATTGGCAATGTTGAAGGCAGAGATATAATGAAAGGTGAAACCGACGTTATAATTTGTGATGGCTTTACAGGCAATATTGTGCTTAAATTTGCGGAGAGTGTTTTAAGCCTGCTTAAAACCAAGTTTAAAGATTATGCTGATAAAGGTTTTGTAAATAAGATTAAAGTTGGTATGGCTTATGGCACACTAAAAGAAATATTAAAGGATTTTGATTACCAGGAGTACGGCGGAGTTCCGCTGCTTGGCGTGAACGGTATTTCAATAATTGGGCATGGCAGGTCATCACCGCGCGCTATTGTGAATATGGCAGTTCGTGCCGAGCAAATGGCAAGAGCCGGAATTAATGATATCATAGCGGCAAAAATAAAGGATATAAAAGAATTTCTTCCTAAAACAGAATAATATAATTTTAGATTAAAAAAGTTTTATGAGTAAAATAAGAGCGGCAATAACTTCAATTGGTCACTATGTACCTGATACTATCCTTACTAATAAGGATATGGAAAAAATTGTGGAAACCAACGATGAGTGGATAAAAACAAGAACAGGCATCAGCGAAAGAAGAATTTTAACAAATGGCGAGCCTATGTCCTTCATGGCAGTTCATGCAATTAACATGCTTCTCGATAGACGCGGTATCAAAGCCGATGAGCTGGATCTTATCCTTGTTGGAACGGTTACACCGGATATGCTTTTTCCTTCAACGGCATGTATAATACAGGATAAAATTGGCGCTTCAAAAGCGTGGGGATTCGATGTCCTTGCAGCGTGTTCCGGTTTTATATTTACTTTAGTTGCAGGCATGCAGTTCATAGAAAGCGGAATGTATAAAAAAGTTCTAGTCGTGGGCGCTGATAAAATGAGCTCAATAACAAATTATAAAGATAGGAATACATGTATTTTATTTGGCGATGGTGCAGGATGTGTATTGCTTGAGCCATCTGAAGATCCGGATTTTGGCATTATTGATAATATTATGCATGTAGATGGCTCTGGGGGTAAATACCTCCACATGCTAGGCGGCGGAAGTCTGAACCCTCCATCACATCAAACCGTTGATAATGAATGGCACTATGTTTACCAGGAAGGCAAGCATGTATTCAAGGATGCTGTTAAAGGAATGGCTGACGTTTCAAATGAAATAATGGTGCGTAACGGTCTGAATGCTGAAGATATTTCCTACTTCGTTCCTCACCAGGCTAACATGCGGATACTAACAGCATGCGCTGACAGGATGGGTTTGCCTCAGGATAAAGTTATGGTGAATATTCATAAGTACGGTAACACAACAGCGGCTACAATTCCGTTATGCCTAAGTGAGTACTGGGCTGAGGGCAAAATAAAAAAAGGTGATAACTTAATCCTTGCAAGCTTTGGCGCCGGTTACACATGGGGCTCGATTTTAGTTAAGTGGGCATATTAGCTCAAATTCAATAGTCATCCGATGACTAACTGTTCATCGGATGACTGGAATACTATTGCTTTTCCTTAAAAAAGCATTTATTTTTGAGTAACTAATTTACCATGGTTATGAAAAAAATATACTTTTTCTCCTTTCTTCTAATTTTCTCAACTACAATTGCATTTTCGCAAAGCGGATGGTTTTGGCAAAACCCATTACCGCAGGGAAATGCAATATATGATGTATTGATGATAGATTCTGAAAAAATAATTGCAGTTGGTGAAGGTGGCACTATTTTAAAGTCTCTGAATTCAGGTAATAATTGGTTGAATTTTAATGAATTAAATGTCCCATATTTACGTTCAGTTTTTTTCATAAATAATTTGACAGGCTGGATATCTGCCCAGGGGAAAATAATGAAAACCTTGGATGGTGGAAATAACTGGGCTATTGTAAGTGTCGGATATTTATCAACATTAGAATCAGTTTTCTTTCTTAATTCATTAACAGGATATGCTGCAGGGCATAATGGTCGAATATTTAAATCAACAGATGGAGGCAATAATTGGACTTCTCAATCAAGCGGTACGGATGTACCATTACTAAGCAGCTATTTTACAGATATAAATACCGGGTGGGTTGTTGGTTGGTATGGAAAAGTACTCAGAACAATAAATGGTGGGTTAACATGGGATTCTATTCCTTCAGGCACTAATAATAGATTTACATCTGTGTTATTCAGAAACAATAATACAGGTTTTATGACAAGTGAAAATGGAAATATCTATAAATCAACTAATGGCGGACTTAACTGGACGAGCTTATCTTTCGGTTCCTATCTCAATTCATTACACTTTTATAATGATCTGACGGGGTGGGCTGCAGGTGCATCAATACTTAAAACAACGGATGGAGGAAGTAATTGGTCAACTCAGCCAAATCCTACGACAAACTATTATAAGTCAGTCAACTTTCTTAATGATCTAACGGGTTTCGCAGCAGGGAATAATGGAGTTCTGATAAAAACTTTGAATGGCGGTTTAAACTGGAATATTGTATCAAATAAAATAACATCTAATACTTTAGAAGATATATATTTCTTAAACAATCAAACTGGTTGGTCAGCAGGACAATATGGTTCCTTATTTTTTACTACCAATGGCGGCAATAACTGGATAAATCAATATAACAACACTTCTACATCATTTACTTCCATCAGATTTACAGATAATAATACAGGCTGGGCGGCAGGGACTAATATGCTAAAAACTACAAATCAGGGACTGAACTGGGTGACTCAATCTGAAAATATTTACTTAACATCATTTTTCCCTGTTGATAATAATAATATTTGGGCAATAAATAATAACGGTAACATTGTAAAATCAACAAACGGTGGTATAAACTGGAATACAATATCTACAGGGTACAATAACTGGTATTATGAATTATACTTTATTAACAATTTAACAGGCTGGTTTGTAGGGGGTGGACAAATAATTATAAATACTACAAATGGAGGCAATAGCTGGAACCTTCAACATGGAGGTAATTGGCCAGGTTATTTCCGTACAGTTTTCTTTATAGATAATTTAACCGGCTGGGCGGCAGGATTAAATCCGGGCAATAGTAATATGCTGTTAAAAACAATTAATGGCGGTATTAATTGGGTTTATTTAATATTGGGACCCCAATATTACTTTGGTAAAGTTTTCTTTACTGATTATAATAGAGGCTGGTTTTCTTCTTATGGTGATATTTATAATACAACTAACGGAGGAATGAATTGGATTTACCAGGGTGGTAGTATAAATAATGAAATTAATTCAATATTTTTTGCTGATAACTCTACAGGTTGGGTAGTAGGAAACAACGGAACAATATTAAAAACAACAAATTCAGGTACTTTTGTTTATGTAAACCAGAATTCTAATTCTATCCCTCAATCTTTCTTACTCCACCAAAACTACCCAAACCCGTTCAACCCCGTTACAAAGATAAAGTTCGATATTCCATCAACTCCCCTCTCCTTTGGGGAGGGGTTGGGGGTGGGGTTGATAATCTACGACCTCCTCGGAAAGGAAGTCACAACACTCGTAAACGAACAGCTAAAACCCGGCAGCTATTCTGTTGATTGGGATGGTACTGGATTTGCTTCGGGAGTGTATTTTTACTTGCTTGTTACAGAAGATTTTGTTGAAACTAAACGTATGGTGTTGATAAAATAAACTATTCAGAATATGAAAAAAATCATAATAATTTCTTTTCTTCTAATTTTCTCAACTACAATTGCATTTTCGCAAAGCGGGTGGTTTTGGCAAAACCCATTACCGCAAGGGAATGATTTGAATTCAATTGAAATTACTCCGGATGGAACAATTTTTACTAGTGGAAATGCCGGAACCATAATGAGATCTTTAAATGGAGGAGATAATTGGATTTTCAATAATAATATACTGCATTATAATGGATGGTTTAATAAAATCTCTTTTATTGATAATAATTCAGGTTGGGCAATAGGAGAGAATTGGAGTATGTACTATACTTCAAATAATGGTTTAAGTTGGAACATGCGTTATACAAATAATTCAATTATTCTTTATGATATTTATATCAAAAGTAATGATACAGCTTGGGCATGTGGAACAACCAGTACTATTGTAAAAACAATTAATAATTGGCAAACCTATACAACGCAATTATTTAATCAAAATCAATCTTATCATTTACAGTCTATTGCTTTTTTTGATATGAATACAGGCTATTGTGTAGGGAGTACAAACGGTGGAACATTTGGTGGAGTATTATATTCAACAACTAACAGCGGGTTTATTTGGAATTCTGAACAATCGCCTGTTAGCAGCTCGCTGGAATCTATTAATTGTTTAAACAGTGGTGTTATTATTATTGCAACCGGTCAAGGTCAAATTTTGAGGTCTACAAATTATGGTAAATACTGGAATGTTACTCAACTTAATTCAAACATTCAATTTAAAGAATTATTCTTTCATAATTTACAAACTGGTTGGGTTGTAGGAACTTCAGGCAATATTTATAAAACTACTAATTCAGGGATTAATTGGTTTCAACAAGTAAGTAATATTTCAAAAAATTTATTTTCTGTAAAGTTTAAAGATTTAAATACAGGGTATATAACAGGTAAAGAAGGATTAATATTAAAAACAACAAATGGCGGATCTAATTGGTTGAACAAAACTAATTATATCCTGAATAATGAAAATAATTACTTCCAGGTTGTTAAATTTTTAGATATTAATACAGGGTATTGTTTTGGTTGGAATGGTATTGTTGCAAGAACTACTGATGGAGGAAACATCTGGATAAATCAAAAAAGCTATACAAACAGTCATTTAATGAGAGCGAGTTTTATAGATAATAATAATATTTGGGCTGCAGGGTATAACGGTACACTTATTAAAACAACAAATGGAGGGAATAATTGGTCAGTATCACCTTTCTCAAATACTTCAAGAATAACAGGAATTCATTTTGTAGATCAAAATACCGGATTTATTTCCACTCAATCTATGGAAAGGTTTTTTAAGACTACAAACAGTGGTTTAAACTGGTTACCATCAATTACAATTCCACAAATTCAGATAGCAAATAACATTTATTTTATCAATTCTCAAACAGGGTTTATCTTAAGTGATAATGGTATAATTTATAAAACTATTGATGGCAGTATTTCCTGGGCAACTTATTCTTCACCTTTAACTAGAAATCTTTATGATATTTATTTCTTAAATCCATCTACTGGCTGGATTTGCGGCGATGGCGGAATAATTTTAAAAACAACAAATACCGGTTTAAATTGGGTTCTGCAAAACCAAAGCGGACAACCATTGCTAAAAATATTTTTTACAGATGAATTAAATGGGTGGACAGTAGGATTATACGGTTATATGAGAAAAACAACTAATGGAGGACAGACTTGGGATTATTTATTAAGCGGTACCGATAAGTGGTTACAGGATGTCTTTTTTATTAATCAAACAACTGGCTGGATCGTAAGTGCTAATTTAATAATGAAAACAACAAATGGGGGATATGTTGTATCAATTGTTAAAAATGAAGGAATTTTACCCCAGTCCTTCTTCCTCCACCAAAACTACCCAAACCCGTTCAACCCGGTTACAAAAATTAAGTTTGATATTCCCTTCTCGAGAGTGGTGACCGAAGGTCGGGGTGTGTCCACTAAGCTTATTATTTACGACCTCCTCGGCAGTGAAGTAACAACACTTGTGAACGAGCAACTCAAACCCGGCAGCTATTCAGTTGATTGGGATGGTACAGGCTTTGCCTCGGGAGTGTATTTTTATAAGTTAGTTGTTGGTGACAACACCAACAACGGAGTGGAATTTGTAGAAACTAAACGTATGGTGCTGGTGAAGTAGTGTGTCATACTGAACGAAGTGCAGCAAAGTGAAGAATCTCGTTTTTGTGTATTTTTAGATCCTTCGCTTCGCTCAGGATTAAACTCCTATCAATTTCTTATAATCTTCAGGTGAAAGCAAGCTGTCAACATCTCCCATGTTTGATATTTCTATCTTAACTAACCAGCCTGCGCCGTATGGATCCTGATTCACACTTGCGGGATTATCGTTAACTGCTGAATTAAATTCCGCTATTTTACCTGAAACAGGCGCATACATATCACTAACGGTCTTAACCGCTTCAATTGTACCGAAAGTATCACCCATAGCAACATCATTGCCAACTGTGGTAACATCAATATAAATTATATCGCCAAGCTCACCCTGTGCAAAGTCAGTTACACCAACTGTACCGATATTTCCTTCAACTTTAACCCATTCATGCTCTTTTGTGTATTTTAAACCTTCTGGAATATTCATTTTTTTTATTTTTGGTTATCTGTATTTTGTGTATTGTTGAAACTGATTTTAATCAGATGAAATCCCGCTTGCGGGATAATTTGTTATTTACTCTTTGATATTTGATATTTGATATTTGCTACTTAACTCTCTTTATAACTACTACTGTTTTATCATCTGAGTATTTGCCGCGGTTTGCAAATTTTTGTACATCTTCTATAATATGCGCGCAAATTTCCTTCGATGTAAAATTCTTACTGTTCAGTATTACTTCTCTAAGCCTGTCTTCACCGTAAAATTCAAATTTAGTGTTAGCCGCTTCTACAATACCATCGGTATATAATACCATTACATCATTTTTATTCAGGTATAGTGAATCGGTATAATAATCCTGCTCAGGTGCTGGTCCAAGTACGGGACCCGTTGCATCGAGTGTTTCCATATTGTTGGTTTCATAGCTTAAGTGTATGGGTGGGTTGTGTCCTGCATTAACATATAAGCATAAACCTTTGGTATCGTTGTAAAGCTCCATGTAAAACAGAGTTAAAAATCTCTCATCGGGGAATACTTTATGAACAAGATTATTGATCTTCTTCATAACCGAGGTCATTTTAAGTTCATTCTCGGTACCCATTTTCAATGCTCCTGAAACATACAGAGCCTGTGCCGCCGCGGAAAATCCTTTTGAAGCCGCATCGCCTATAGCCACACCAAGCTTATCTTTTTCATTTCCAAAGGTCAGGTAATCAAAAAAATCTCCGCCTACAATTCTATCAGGTATTGAAACACCGAAAATTTCGTAATTGCTGAAACTGTATTCATGTTCCGGCAGGATACTTCTTTGAATTTCACGGGCTTTAACAAGGTCTTTTTCAATTGCGCGGGCTTTGGTTTCAATTCCGCGTGTGCGCAGCATTGAGCTTACCGAAGTGCTGATGATATTCATAGTATTCATCAGGTTCACGGTCATTTCCTTTGAGTTAAATGCCAAAATGTACATGTAGAGGTACTGGTCTTTGCCATCTCTATCTTTTAGCTTAAATTTTTCCCCGATCCCGGTAGCTGAAAATAAATTAATTCCCAGGTTACTCAAATATTGGTCAGTTTCCTTGGCAAGTATAGAGCGGTTCTTACCAACTTCATAAAAAATGGGATACTCAGCCAGCTTTAATGCATATCCTTTTCTTATCTTTTCAACTTCGCCATGCTGCTCAGCCATGATATATGCTGTTTTAGCATCGTTAAGCTCCCAAAGCCTGCCTCCGGTTATTTCAATATTTTCATGGTTAATAACTTCTTTAAGCACATAGCTTAAAAGTTGTTTATCACTTGTGAAATCAGGGAAATGCTTATATGCATTTTCAAGTGTCTTATATAATTTTCTTTGTTCCAATAAATACTAAATTCAACTTTCTTTAATTAATTTTTTCTCTTTGTATAATTGACCCATTTCAGCGCCAATTACAAATGTAAGTGATGAATAATACAGCCAGAAAATAACAGCTACAATTGCCGCGTAAGTTCCGTAAACTCTTTGGTAGTTTGCAAATGATACAAGGTAAAAGATAAACAAATATTTCAAAATTTCATATAATACTGCTGCTGTAATGCTTGAAATCAACGCAACCTTCTGGCTTACAAAGCCCTGCGGTACAAGTTTAAAAATTAAATAGAACATTATAAATGTAAATATAAGTCCAATAAAATGTGTTAAAAGGGTGCTGGTAAAACCCATCTTCAATATCAGATCGCCGAAAAATGATTTATCTATAGCCTGGAAAATTGAAAGTATAAATGTTGTTGAAAATGACAGCAAAAAAACTGTTAAAATTAAAAAAACCATACCCATATCCCTGAGCTTCACCCAAAGATAGAAAGTATCACTGCGTGTTTTATACACTCTGTTAAGTACATCACGTAATGAACTGAATAGTCCGCTTGATGTCCATAAAATACCAATTGAACCGAGAATTGCAGTCAGCAATGAATTACTAGAAAGCTCGTTTATAGCGCCTACTATTAAACCTGAAATTTTCTGTTTCAGCTCAGGGGTAATACCAACTACTTTATTCAACGATTCATTCAGGTATTCCTGAGCGCCTTCGCGCTGCAGGTAAAAGCCAAGTATCGAAAACAATATTAACGTAATTGGAATTATGCAGATTATAATATTAAATGCAATGCTTGCTGACATTATCCAAACATGGTCTTCATCAAATTTATTGTAGAAGCCTATAGCGTAATACTTGATTTCTTCGTAAATACTTTTGAAAGTGATACGCTTCCTAAAGGTTTTCAACTTTACAGGTGATTGATCTTTCAATTAAGCTTTCCGCTGGATCTTTCTACATTTTCTATAAAACCATCTTTAAATATTACATCGCAAACTGACTGAATATGTTCATTCAAAACTATATCTTCATCAATATGTTTAACCGATCTGCGCACCAATTTATATGCAGCGCCTGTACCTTTACCGCATTTGAGCGGTTTTAAAAAATCAATTCCCTGGCAAGAACATAATATTTCGATTGCAAGTATCTTCTCAGTATTGTTCAGCACTTCAAAACATTTCCTTGCCGCTATTGAGCCTAAAGAGTTATGATCTTCCTGGTTGGCGCTTGTTGGTATGGAGTCAACCGAAGCAGGATGTGATAACACCTTATTTTCTGAGACTAATGCAGCAGCAGTGTATTGAGCTATCATAAGTCCGGAATTCAATCCGCCTTTAGATGTTAAAAATCTTGGCAGTCCACTGAGTGATCCATCAACAAGCCTTGCAGTTCTGCGTTCGCTTATGTTGCCAAGCTCACTTAGTGCGATTTTCAGGAAATCCATCACAAGCGCAACAGGCTCTCCATGGAAATTACCGCCTTCTATATGTTCATTTGTTTTTGCGAAAATAAGCGGGTTATCTGTTGCGGAATTTATCTCTGTTGTTATAACTTTTCCGGCATATTCAATTGTATCTTTCACTGCGCCGTGAACCTGCGGCATACATCTTAATGAATATGCGTCCTGTACTTTTCCGCAATCTATATGCGAGAGCCTTATCTCGCTGCTCTTTAGCAGCTTCCTCAAATTTGCGGCTGTGTTTATCTGCCCTTTGTGGGGTCTGACTTGCTGCAATGCATCCTTGAATGCATTATCGGTTCCTCTTAATGCTTCAACGCTTAGGGCGCCAGAAATATCAGCGAGTTTTGAAAGTCTGTTCGAACGATTAATAATTTCAACCGCGAAAGCGGTCATCATCTGTGTTCCGTTTATTAATGCAAGACCTTCTTTTGCCATTAACTTAAATGGTTTCAATCCATGTTTTGCCAAAACATCTTTAGATGGCAGAACTTCATTCTTATAGTAAGCGTATCCTTCGCCAATTAATACCGATGCAAGATGTGAGAGGGGAGCAAGGTCACCTGATGAACCAACTGAACCTTGCGATGGAATATATGCCGTAATGCCAAGATTAAATATTCTGATCAATTGTTCAACAAGTTCTAATCTAACTCCGCTGTAGCCTTTGACAATTGAGTTTATCCGAAGCAATAGCATCAGCCGAACTATATTTTTTGGCAGAGCTTCTCCAACTCCCGCGGAGTGTGATATAATAAGATTATGCTGAAGTTTTTCAATATCTTTTTGCGGGATCTTAACATCTGCAAATTCACCGAATCCCGTTGTAACTCCGTATATAACTTCGCCCTTTTGTATCCATTTTTCAATGACATTCCTTGAGCTTTTGATCTTGTTGATAGCACCATTTGTGACACCAATTTGCAGGTTTTTATCAATAATTTCTTTAGCCTGCTTAATTCCCAGATTTTCGCCGTTTAATAACACTTTTTTCATATTTACAAATATAAAACTATATGTTTTAACATTAAAGATAATAAGAATTTATCTTGAATTATCACTTTTAATTATATAACTTTGTGTAACTAACTTCCTTTTGGGTTATGAAGAAAATAATAATTAGTTTCCTTTTAATATACTTTTTAACAAATTCTATTTATTCACAAAGCGGGTGGGAAAAGCAAAATTACTTTTCTTATAAAGGTAATGTTAACGATATAATCCAATTCAATATGGAGAAGGTGATTGCCATAGGAGATTTTGGAGTAATATATGTATCAAATAATGGAGGCGAAGAGTTTCGTGAAATTAATATCAATTCATATGACAACCTTATTTCGCTATCATTTATAAATCAGGAAACGGGATATGTTTGCGGTCAAAATGGAATAATATTAAAAACGACCAATAGTGGTTATAATTGGAGCAAATTGAATTCTGGAACAACAGATAAGTTATTTGATGTTCAGGCTTTAGGGAATAATTTAGTTTTTTGCGTAGGAGAAAAAGGCAGAGTGTTGAAATCAACAAATGGCGGAGCATCATGGGTACAGAAAAACTTTGATGAAAATTATTACTTAATTGGAGTAAAGTTTTCTGATAATATTACGGGATATTCCGTAGGTTGGCCCGGAAAAGTTATCAAAACTACTAACTCCGGAGAAAATTGGTATGAAGTAAATACCGGAATTTACTTTCCATTCCAGTACACCGATATTGATATCAGAAACAATCTAGCATTTATAGCCGGTGATAATTCAAAAATATTAAGGTCAACTGATTTTGGTATGAACTGGGATTCTGTTTCTACTTGCTATAATTGTGATCATCCTATTTACAAAGTAAAAATTTTTAACGATAGTGAGGCTATTTTTATTGGTGATGTTAACTTTTATACAAACGATACCGGAAAATCATTTTCTGGACCCGGATATTCCAATGCCAGAGGTTTTGATTTAATTAATATAGATTCAGGTTATTTTTGCGGAGAGAAATTTGTTTCCAGAAAAAACAGCGACCCATATAATGGTGAGGTATGGCTTCCTTTTAATATTTATAAATTAGATATTATATCTGCTATTGATGAAAACAATTGCTGGGTTATTGGGGATGGTGGTTATTATCCTTATACTTCGAATCATGCATATCAAACAAATAATAGCGGCAATAAATGGAATTTTAAAAAGATATATTATGATAGAAGGTTACAATTTACCGGCATTAAATTTTATGATTTAAATATAGGTTTTTTAGCAGGTAGTGACGTAAATAATGATTTCATTTTGAAAACTACTGACGGTGGTATAAATTGGTATCAAGTATATTATGATACAACATATACTTATAATGATTTCAAAAATTTCTTTAGAACAAGTACTACATTATATGTATTTGATGCTTTTAACAAAGCGTTAATTTCAACAAATAATGGTATGAATTGGACCATTCATCCAAATTTTTCAAATTATGGAAATAGTTCTGTAACAGTGATTACAGATTCAATCTTTTATGCTGTTACGCCAAATTACACTAAGAATATTCTGAAGTCCACTAATGCAGGATTATTTTGGGATACTTTAATACATTATATATGGCAGCCTGATTGGCAAGACATTAGCTTTATTAATGAAAGCACCGGCTTTTTTGTTGGTGCCAGAGAAAATGTTATCAGAACAACTGATGGGGGACATGAGTTAACAGAAATTACTTTAAGCTTTCCGCCTAACTATTCAGATATTTTAAATGATGTCCAATTAGTTGATAGTGAATTTGTATATATAGTTTCTTCACAAGGGAATATATTCCGTTCGACAAATTTGGGGAATAGTTGGGAAAATCAGCATAGTGGGGTTGTAAATTCATTAAATTATGTTGAATTCATAAATAGGAATACTGGTTGGGTGGTTGGTGATAACGGGATAATTTTACACACAACAAATGCGGGGAGTTTGTGGAATAATAATAATAATATTGTATATAAATATACACTTTCACAAAATTATCCTAACCCATTTAACCCAAGCACTACAATCAAGTTTCAGATTCCTGAACCAGGGAATGTTTCAATAAAAGTTTATGATATTACAGGACGTGAAGTAGAAAGTTTACTAACTAAGTTTTTAAACCCTGGCGAATATAGAGTTTCATTCATACCCAAAAATCTTGCTACCGGAGTATACTTTTATACATTAATTGCAGAAAACTATAAGGCATCGCGTAAAATGGTTTTGATAAAATAAAGTTAATAAAATAAAGATACTTTTTCTAAAACCATGTTTGGAGTTAATTCCTTCATACATTTAAAATGCCCTTTTGGACATTTTTCATTTCCGTAATGAGAGCACGGTCTGCATTTCAAGCTGTTGTTTTCTAAAACAACAGCTTTTTCGTTTTGCGGGTAAAAGCCGAATTCCTTTACTGATGAGCCTGCAATCATAATAATTGGGATATTCAATGCTTCAGCAATGTGCATCGGTCCAGTATCGCCGCAAATTACCAGTGAACACCTTTTCATAAGTGAAATTAAGTCTTCAATTTCAAGTTTATCGCAAAGGTCATATACTTTCCTTTGCTTTGTCAGCGATTTGATAATACTGATATTTATACTGTCTTTGCCTGTTCCTGTTAAAAAGAATGCTGTATCTTCAATTGGGAATTTATTTATTACCTCAGCATAACATTCCGCAGGGTAAGTTTTGGTAAAATGTTTTGATACAGCAGGAATGCAAATTAGCTTTGTATCTTTTCTAAGTCCAAGACTCTCTATCATTTTATCAATTGAGCGCTCTGAAACATTATTGGTAAATACTTCAGGAAGGGTCCTGTTTTGGAGGTCTTCTTTTGATGAATATTTGCTGAGTATCTGTTTATATCTTTCAGAAATTGGTGGTAGCTCTTTAAGTAAATTGATCTTAAATTTCACCAGCAGAAATTTAAGGAATGAATGTTTATTGAATACCAATACTAAAGCCTTGTGGAATGATCTTAAATAAATGCTTCTTAAGTTATTATGAGCATCTATTACAATATTGTAATTGTTCATTCTTATAAGCTGTTTCAGTTCCTGCGATGCACTGTAATTCAGATTATTACGTGCTTTAATAACCTTATGTATCTTAGGATTGCTTTTGACAATATATGAATACTGTTCTTTTGTGCAGTAGTCTATCCTTGCCAAAGGGAAAGTTTTAGAAATTAAATTAATTAGGGGAGTGGTCAAAATAATATCACCCATTGATGAAAGTCTTATAATAAGTATTCTTCTTACCTGTTCGTTTTTCATTATAAGGTGAATATTTTACACTTCGATTACCTGGTGATTAAAGTTTGCAACATCAATTTCATGAAACAGCTTCTTTATGAAAGTATCATCATATTTGTTAAGGAAGTATATTATACTTATAACTCTTTCCTGTAAATTATGATTTGGATAAATATTATTAGTAACTTTATCTATCTGGGTTGTGGTATTCTCACTTTTTTTAGCCTGTGAATTAATAAGTTTGTTTTTAAACTGCTCAATATTCTGTTTGGTTTTTTCCTTCATATTATCAACTACATTAAGCAGTGTCTGGTCAACCTTAACTGTCATATTTCTCATATCGTAATATACTTTGTTCATCTCATCTATATATTTTGATATTTCATCATCTACCTTTACTTCAGAAAGTTTTTCGACAACCTTTGAAACTAAGAAGCTGTGATGAAATATATCTTCAAGCTTAACATTAAAGTTATTCATGAATTTTGCTATCTTGCTTTCAATAATGCTTGCAGATGCCCTTGGATAAATTACAGGCATTGTAATATCATAATGTTTGTATGCAGGTTTTAACTGAGCAAAGTATGAAATTTCTCCCGGACCGCCTATATAAGCTGCTGTAGGCAGCAGGTAATCCTGGCAAATTGGTCTTAATACAACATTCGGACTGAATAGTTCAGGGCTTTCTTCCAAAAGGTTAAGCAGCTCTTCGTTTTCAAACCGGCGTTTGGAATTTCTTAAAGCGAACTTCCCGCCATCCCTTGGCTCTATTAGCAGCCTGTTATCGTTATGCAAAAAGAACATGTTTATTACTTTTGGCTTAACCTGCAGGTCGTAATGTTTTTCAAGCTCTGCGCTTTGTGTAATTATTGTTTCACATAATTTCGGAGAGCTCGTCAGCTCCTTCTCAAATACTGGAATAAGAAGCCTTTTTATCTCCTGGTCTGATGGATCTATAAAAATTACTCCATAACCTTTAAAGATATCATTCATCAACCCCGCAAATGCGGTTTTGTAATCATTACCTTCACGGTAATGTTTGGTAACCAAATTCATTATCTTATCCTTAAAATCGGTATCAATTAATGAACTTCGCAGTTGTTCATTTATGCTGTTAATAAGCTCGCCAAATATCATACTGCCAACAGGTGGAGTGTTTTTCCGCCCGCCTTCATCAGAATTGGTATTTTCAGGATCAAACCCAACCCTTACCAGCTCATTTTGCTTATCAATAAGATAAGTATGATTGGCTTCATCAATAT
>JAYTUN010000004.1:0-12636 GCA_043744495.1 Ignavibacteria bacterium | reverse complement strand
TTAATACTATCTGGCTCAAGTTCTGGTTTACCCACAACCTGGTATCCTTCAAAACAATTTATCTGCAGTTTTGGGTTAAGTTTAACATACTTTTCCTCATAGTTTTCTATCTTGACAAATAATGTTTCAGGGTAAACCCCGGTTATCAGCAGGTTCTGGCTTAATCCCATATTATTATCCAGATATTCTTTTGTTAAAACTATAAATTGATCTTTCTTCCTTGCAGTGATATCATAAGTAAATTCCAAGTTAAGCGATGTAAACAGCCTGATAAGGTTCCAGCCAACTCCCCTGAATTTAACCTCAAGGTTTAAAGGGATATTACCTGATACAGCATAAGGTTTATTGATATTTATTTTTACAGGAACTGTTTTTTCAATTTCAAAGGTTTGGTTCAAATTCAGGCTAAACCATAATACTGCCGATAGCAAAAATGAAGCGAATACTATGTGATATCTGAATTTGAGCAATATTTTACCTATATTTATTTATACAAATATCTGCATTAAATTTAAATGTTTAAATCCTAAAATTGCTCATAAAAAAACCGGTAGAAACCGGCTTTAGGAAAATTATTTTATATTTATTCTGTCTTTCCAGTTATCATCTCTTTGCTCATTTTGAGCAGTTGAGTGTGCCAATATGTAATCACCATATCCGGAACTGTTATCTATAAAAACAAATATTGCTCCGCCTTGCATTTTATTGTATGTCCAGATTTCATAACCCCTGGTTGCTCCTTCATAAGGAAATCTTTCAATTTCGTCATATTTGCCGTAAATAGCATAAACTCTGCCGCGATCTGTTTTCCAGCCATCCCTGAAATCACTCTTGAAATTTTTATTAGCAAAGTCGATACGCGAAAAGTATTCTTTCTTTGTCAGGTAAGGAGAAATCCCTTTCCAATATTTGAACATATACATTCTTTTTTCATCAATTGACCTCAGACTTTCATATTTTTCTTTTTGCTGATCAGACATCAGGTATATTGCTTTATTAAATTCCACATCAACTTTTATTTCAGCCAACTTAGGATATTCACTTAACAGGTATTCATTTTCTATATCTGTCAGGTTCTGAGTTCTTAATAATGTATCACTGCTATAAACATAAAAATATTTATATGCCCTCATCAATTCTTTATCAGCATTATCTAAAAGCTTAACGAATAACAGGTACCTGTTAGTAGGAAGTCCGGATAGTTCTATTGACCCATATTCTACCTTTGAATCAGTCTTTAACTCATATTTTTTGGTATTTGACCTGATTTCAGTTCCATCCTGATTGGCTAAAGTTATAGTAACCGAATATGAATCTCCAAGCTCCTGCTTATTTAAATTATACAACTCTAGGTAATAATATAATTTTGAGAAATTATTGCCAAATAAATTTGAAGGATTTGGGGTAACCTCAAGAGTATTCTTATAAAAAATATTATTTTCATCCGAACTTTTTACAATACTTGTACTAAGCTGAACAGTACTTAGACTCAGAGTATTAACCGGGAATGACTTTAATGCGATTTCTTCTTCGGAAGCATTTTTTTTAGATGAATCATTAAAATCACTTGCAGTCATTTTAAATGAATAAGTGCCTGAATCAAGCAATAAATTAATTTGCCCAGTTAGGTAAAAACTTTTGTTATTACCTGATGTATCTGATAGCGTCACGGGTATCCTGAAATCTTTAACAGCAATTGTTTTATTGGTTGATTTATTCAACACATCAAACTGCAATCTGCCGCTGGCTTCATAGCCTGATGAAATTTTTAAAAAGATTAATTCAGTTGGCGTGAAGGAATAATAGAATTCAAGATATACTTTTCCCCCATCATCTTTGAAAATAGCATAATCATAATCAAATGAAAGGTTATTATCAGCAAAAGATAACCCGTTTATAAAAAACAATATGAAGACTAAGAACTTAAATCTATTGAAAATCATTATTTATACAATTAACAGAAAATGCCATCTACAGGAAAGTAAATGGCATTTTCGTTTATAAATTTATAAAATTACAACTAAAAGCCCACTGTAAACGAGAACCACTGGTTAGCACTAAATTTTTCAGTTACCCTGTATGAATAATCAAGTCCAAGTTTTACTGTTCCAAAAGGATACTGTAATCCTACGCCAAAAGTGGGACCGAAGAGGTTCTGGTCTTTTTTGGTAAGACCTTCTTCAGTTTTATAATCAGGCGTAAAAGCATAAGCACCTCTTAAGAATACATAGTTGTTGTAGTTGTATTCTAAACCAACTCTGTATTCATCACTTGAAAAGTTATTATTCTGAAATGTGGTTGATAGCTGTACATTATTTTTCTTGCCAAACGGCACATCATAAGAAATGCCCAGTTCAAGTGTTGTTGGCAGAGAAAAATCCTGTAAAGTAACCCTTCTTGGTTCAGGTGATGAGCCTCCCGGAGTCCCATAAGGTTCATAATACTGGTCTAAACCGCTGCCATCAAATTTCATAGATGGACCAAAGTTCTTTAAAGCAACGCCGAACTTTAATCCTGATTTGCCGGCAAGATACTGCAGACCGAAATCAAAAGCAAATCCAGTTGATGAAACGGTCAGTATCTGCTCATATATAACCTTTACTGTTGCACCAAATAATATCTTATCAGACATCTTTCTTGCAAAAGAAATTGATGTTGTAAGATATGTTGGCGCCCAAACCTCTCCGGTGCCGTTTGGACTTTCCAGAGTTGTAACAAGCTCATCACCAAAACTGAGTGACTTCAAACTTGCGCCTATTACTCCTAAACCACCCAAATCAACAGCTCCTGCAACATAGTTAATGTTAATATCAGCAATATATTTCATGTGAGAAGCAAGTACTTCTGTTTTACTGTTAAGCATTGAAAGACCTGCGGGATTCCAGTACATAGCATCTATGCCTGAAATTGAAGAGATCATCGAGCCACTTAATGAAGTGCCTCTTGAACCAACCGGAATTAATAATTCCGGCGCTGCAGAGGTACCGTATCTACTACGGTCCCCTGCAAAACTAATACTACCTAAGAGCAGAGTAAATATCAATGCTGATTTGGCAGCTGTTTTTATTTTATGATATAATTTCATTTTTTTTAAGCTCCTTATTGATTTTTTTACAATACTGTTTAGAATCTGTCAATTCTTTCTTCGGGTGTAAATATAGCCAATTTGATGGTTTTTGTGCCAATACCCGGTGCATCTATAAATGCTATATAAATTCCGCTTGCTATAGGAATTCTATCAGTATTTAAAAGATCCCAATTGATAGTTGTGGTATTATCATCTTTGTTTAGTTGCCTAACAAGATTTCCATTCAGTGAATATATATACACAGTAGCGGTTTTTGGCATATTCATGAATTTTACGAACCTATCAAACGGGCTTGTTTCCTGGGCATGACCTCCGTAATACGGATTTGGTACTACCCTTACCATTGATAATTCACCTCTTGTTGAAGCTATCTCAGTATTGCCAATTGTTGGAGCTGTTGTGTTTCCTGTTTCTATAACAGTTACAGTTCCCGGCGACTGCCAGTATTGCAATCTTGTATAAGGAACAATTTCCATTATATCGCCATTGGTAAATGCAGCGCCGCTTGAAAGCAATCTAGGCGTCCAAATATACATTACATCCCTTAGCCTGAAGTGAGCGCCTAACTGAATATTCATAGTTGTATAGAACGTATTCGGATTTTGATCGTAAGTTGAATACATTATATAAACCATTTCATAACCGCCGTCAGATGTATTCTTTGGATTCCATGTTCCGCTTGAATCGTAATCAAAGAATGCAACGTTTAACTGACGAGGAGTGGTTGAATTTGTATCCTGTGGAGCATCAAGCTCAACTTTGAACGGAACATCCACATAATCCTGGTATGGAGAAGTTAAAAAAGAACCTCTGTACCTATATGCTTTTTGTGTTTGTCCGAAAGTTATCTTAACTTTCTTCAAAGCTGATGTTTTTAGGAACACAGCAGTATCAATTTTACTTGTAAAGTTTTGACGATAATGATTGCCAGAAGTCCAGCTAAGACCCATAGATAAGCTTTGCGGAGGTCTATAAGTACTTCCGAAAGCTGTTCTTAGAGTAGCTGTATCAGCACCGCTTAGGTTTATAGCTCCCCCAGTATAAGTCCACCCTCTATTCTTAGATTGCGAGGTTGAGCTTGGGTCCCTAATTACACCATAATTCTTTCTTGTTATCGAATCTGCTTTAAATAATATACCATCTGCTATCTGTGTATTGATATTTGAAAGAGATAAGCTAACATTATTCCTCAGTATAGTATCTATCTGGGCATTTTGTATTCTTACCACATTCCAAGTTGAGTCAGAAGTAAATACCATCTTGTATTTAGCCGATATAACCTTAAATGGGTCCAGTATTATAGGGAAAAATACCTTATCTGGTTTTGAAATAGAAAGCGTATCAAACTGATTGTTGATAAAGTTTGAGCCCATCATTGGGAAGTTTGGGACAACATTCAGCAATTGCGAAGAAATAGGATTTTCAAGAACCTTATATGGTGGAGGTGCCAAAAAATTTACACCATAAGCAGTAACAGCAAACCTGTATGATGTACCATTAATAAAGAATGAATTTACTCCAGTTGGATATTGATTACTAGATAAAATAATATTTCTACCTACACCATTATCATTTCCATGAGCTGTTGGTTTCCATTCCCATAGTGGAGGTCCAATAGGTTGAGGTACTTCAACGGAATCCTGTACTATTTTAATTCCATTAACTTTATCATAAACAGCAATCAATATTCTATCAGAAGCATTATCTCCCGAAGTTCCTGGTCGTATTTGGTAAATATTGTATCCTTCAAATTTCCATCTACCGAAGCCTAATATATTAGGCACATCATAAGGTTCTGAAATTGTTCCCCAATATAATGTTATTTTACCATTTCCATTAGCAACTGCGCTAACTTGCGGTGGAGGTGGAAGCGGAATAGCAGCAAAGTTAGAATTATAAAATATTTGAACTTTTCCTGCTTTCGAAAGTAAATCACATACGCTTTGGAAATTATTGGCACCTCTGCCTACAAAAGCTCCAATTACAATAATTTGCGTATCAAGTGAGTTCATTGTAAATGGACCGCTGCATTGAAGGAATCTTGTATCTGTTCCAGCGTTGTCAACCCATCCTGTCCTTGTGCATGCATCACCATTATACTTAAATTTAGATAGAGCGCCTGTTATCGGGTTTATTATTGGAACCCCACAGCCGTTATTTCCCTTCATATAATTATAACCAGCAATTGCATTGTCAGGGTCACCTAAACATGGATCATTAACATTTAAAAATGTATTATAACTGGTTAATCCAAGCGATTTATAACCTACTAAAGTATCATAAGGCAGAAATGTTGTGTCATTAGAATTACCCGTATAATAATATGGACTTTGTAAATATTTAAAACCTATAGCAGGAGGAGCAGCACCATAACCTCCGATATCAAAATTATCAAAATTGTAAATAAAACCTACATTATTAGCCGAATCGCAGCCTGCCGCATCATCATTATATTCTTTTCCAATATCTGCGTCATTGCCAATAGCTGTATAAACACTATCCCATACATTGGAACTTTTATTAATAAGTTTCCATTTAACAAAATACATATCTGTTAAACCCGGAGATAAAAACCCAAATGCTGTCATTTGAATTTCTACACCCAAAGGCAAAGTACCGCCTGGAAGTGATAGCTCAGACTGATGAATATTATTGGTACAGTTTGTGTAATCCATAAAAACTGTCCATATAATTTCATCAGGAGATGCCTGAGAGTTGCCAATTCCGGGTCTATCCCCGCCAAATTCCGGCTGGTATCCCGGAATCCCATTAACTTCAACATACGGAGCTCCCAAATCAACTGGCCAGCTTGCCCAAGAGTCATAGTTTATAGTATATTGTCTATTAGCTGCAATCTTTATTCTTTGTCCGCCGTTTACAAGCGCTTGGTCAATTAAACTTACCTGATACATTTTAAGCCTTGGATCATTACATACTGATAAGCCCGGAACCTGACCAACAATTGGAATATTCCCGGGAGAATAATGTGAATTAAAAAATGATGCAGCCAGCCTTAACTGCCCATTTACTTTTGCGCCAATCCATATTCCAGATGAATAATCTATAGTTAGTCTTTGGGCAGAAGAAACCGGCCAAATCATACCTGCTTCATTAGATGGAAAAGTAATCTTATCATAATTAAAAAGACCATCACTTCTGAATACTGTATTAATGTTATTAACCTGCAAAAAGCTATTCCCAACAGGTGCGTTCATTGTTGGGAGGCTTTGATGTCCTTTTCTTTCCTTAGCATTAGTATTTTGAATTACGGAAGCTAACAAAAAAGCCCCCATAAATAACAATATTAATATTTTAAATGATATTTTTTTCATATTTATTAACACTCCTATAATTAATTAAAGAATAATCTGAATCCGAGCCTAACCTGTCTTGGCGGTCCGAAATTTCCTATTGCATGAGACCTGATTTTGTAAAGTCTTACTGCTTCGGGTCCAGTTTGCTGTGCCCATAACTTTCCGTTATAGCTATCTAACCATCCAGTATTACCTGCTTCACCTGATGTTGCAAAAACATCATTAATAAGTTCCTGGTCAAGAACATTAACAGCAAGAATATAAAAATTAGCACTTAACTTATCGAATATCTTGAATGATTTATCAAGTTTTAGGTCAAGTCTTAAGTTCCATGGTGAGTAAGCTGAGTTAATTGGAGCAATTGGTCTGTTGCCACCTGTAAAAGTAACTACAGCAAGTGGATCTCCTGAATTATCAGAAGGGGTGTATGGCCTGCCTGAGTTAAAACTGAACAGAAAGTTGAACCCTAATCTTGAAAGAACTCCTCCCAAGAATCCTTTTGGAACGTCTGAAGTACCCCATCTGTAATCAAGCTCAACCGCACCAGTATGTCTCTGGTCATAATCTAAAGCCGTTGGTATTTTTGGTACCTCATCTCCATTGTAAGCAATGCTGCCCAGGGAATTGATATCAGAACCAGTACCTGATGCAAAAGATAAGCCATAAGAAATTGTTGCTCTTAAGCGGTTAACTCTTCTTACATCCAAGCTGAAATCAACACCTCTAACTATACCAAAATCACCGTTTGAATAAAGAGCAAAATTATATGATTCATCATAAGCTTTTATGTTTTTAGCTTGTATAAGATCTGATGTTTCTTTGTAATATGCTGTTAAGCCTAAAGTAACATAATCGCCTGCTGTATGTTTAATACCAAGTTCATAAGCAGTAGTTCTTTCAGGTTTTAATAATGGATTATTGAATACTGTAAAGTAACCTACACCGCCAGCTGCCAAATCTCTGATTACTCTCTGGTTCTCATATAGATTTTCAAGTGCGGGTAGCTGAATGAACTTTCCATATTGAGCATGAAATATTGTTTTATCAGTAATCGGGAAAGAGAATCCAAGTCTTGGACTATATTCCAAAGTTTTTTTAACAGTCTGATAGTCAGCTAAATCTAATAAACCGTCATGTCCCTTTAAGTCTCTATAGTCAATTGGGACAAGTGTATTTGGGTCCATATAATCAATTCTTAATCCAATGTTAGCATTAAAATAATTAAACTCCATTTTATCTAAAAAGTAAAATGCTCCAATTCTTGGTTTCTTAGGACCTTCTGTTACATTTAATCCTTCAACAATGTAATCTTCTTCTATTTCATTGCCATAAACATCATATCCATAAGCTGACATAAAATTGGAATTTGCATCATTTTCAGTAATTACCGGGTTATTTATTATTCCATTACCCAAGTCGTATTTTTTGGGGTTTGGCAAACCACCAAATCCAATAACGTTTGCTTCGTAATTTCTAACTTTAAATTGTTTATATTCACCGCCAAACTTAAGTTCGTGGCTGCCAAGTTTTTTGGTTAAAACCTGGTGAGTGAAATTAAGATTGAAAGATAAAGCCTGTGATTTCTTTTTCCAATAAAATCCGCTAACTGTTCCTGGATTTCTGAATACACGGAAATTAGCACTTGATGATACTGTTCCGCCCATACCCGAAATACCCGGAACTGTATTTGTATCACCATAAGCCATAATTGAAGGGTATAACCAACCATCTTCGCCTGGCAGACTTGGTATTAATCCATCAACAAAGTAAATACCATCGCCTCTTTTATATGTACTCTGCAAGTATGAACCCTGAAGGTCATAAAAAGTTTTTGAACCAAAAGACTGGTTTAACTTTACATAACCCTGGTGGTTCTCGTCTTTTATTAATGGATTATGAAATGAATTAAACTTGCCAAAAGAACCAGTCCACAACCTTGAAGTTTCTTCATTTCCAAAATAACCGGCAGTTAAGTTAATATTAATTTTACCTTTGGTCATTTCGCTGACGCTGATGTTTGTTTTACCAGTCCATGACTGACCATTCCTTGAAAAGTTAGGAAGGATTCCGTCATCTGACCATAATTCAGCGACCTTTGTAGGAACCGGCTGGTCAACCAGAATGAAAGTTTTTTCATAACTTCCAAAAACTGACCAGAATTTGCTTAATTTTTTTGTAGGAATTACAGGACCGCCAAGGCTTACGCTATATACATTGTATCCCTGTGACTTCGTTTTTATATAATCTCCTGCAATTACATCAGAAACCACTTCTACAGAGCCTGTATAATTGGTAGCTGATTTTGTTGTAACGTTAATAACACCGCTAAGCACGTTGCCATATTCAGCGCTGAAACCGCCTGTTAATACGGCTATTTCAAGCAAAGCACCGCTGGATACATCTGCCGTAGAACCCCTATCAAGCGGATTATTGGTAACAACACCATCAATAATTATCAGGGTTTCACCTTTTCTGCCGCCTCTGATATTAATGCTTTGTCCTTTTTCATCCTGCACAACACCGCTTGTCTTGGCAATGAGATTTTCTATGCCCTTTATACCGGTGTTCTCAATAAATTCTGTACCAATAAGTCTTCCGCTAGGGTTATCTATGGTTTTTCTTTTTGCAATAATAACAAGGGTATCAATAACAACGCCGCCCGACATTGAAAAATCAAGACTAGTGGTTAAATCTGCACTTACCTTTACTTCTTTTTGGATTTGTGATTCAAATCCAACGTAAGTACATTTTACTGAATAAGTGCCAACAGGAACGTTCAAAATAGCATACTGACCATTTTCGTCAGTACCAGCTCTGAACTGTGTTCCTTCAATTTCAACTCTGGCTCCAATTAAAAGATCGCCTTTATCATCCTTTACCACACCGGCAATCTTTCCCGTTGTGCCAAAGAATTCTTTGCCTGAGGAAAAAGTGTTACTTACTGCAAATACTAATAATAGAAGAAGGGCTAAGAAGAAATGGTTAAATTGCCTCATTTATATTACCTCCGATTTGTTTTTTTTAAAGAAAGCCCCGGCAGATATAATTGCATATATCATACCAGGGCTCCTATAACTGTTAGTTTTTTACTTTACTAAAATCATTTTCTTAGTGTCTCTAAATCCTTCAGTTTCTATTGTATAATAATATATACCGCTTGCTAAATTTGAACCGTCAAATGCTATTTCTTTTGCTCCAATTGTCTGATTTCCATTAACTAATGTAGCAACTAATGAACCGAGAACGTTATATACCTTTAATGATACATATCCGTTTTTCTGTATATAGTAGCTGATTGTTGTTGATGGGTTAAACGGATTAGGATAGTTCTGGAATAACCTGTATTCCCTAACAATCTGTAAATCCTGCTTAATACCAATTGGGATTTCAGATGGATTGAGTTTCCTGTAAAGTGAGTAAACAGGTGCCTGACCCCATCCTGAAACAAGTACCCAACTTCCTGCTTTCATATCTCTAATATATGAAATACCAAGTGTATCGGTAGGTGTTGGCTTTGTCCAAGTTCTCATTACTGAAGAATGCTTCTCTTCTATAAAAGGAGTTTTTGTAACGTTTACTGGCGCTACCCATGTATTACCGTTATCTATTGACCAGGTAACGAATATTTCACCAGCATTAACCTGTGCACCACCACCAACAGTTTGTTTATTGCCTCTTAAAAATGCAGTAAATGTGCAATACATAACTCCATTAAAAATACCAAGTGATGGTTCGCAAAGTGGAGTCATGCCAGCCTGTGTTAATGTGTCAGTCATATTTGGCATATTAAACCTTCCGGCAACCGTATCAATGCCCGTTGATGGCGACCAGTGAACTATTTTTGCATGATAATATAAGTTTGTATTAGGAGGTGATGGAAGTGTTACTGAATTAGCGCCATAAACTGCATAAACAAGATGAACTTCCGTACCAACATAAATACCAGTTTTACCCCCAGTTATATCATTGATAATTGTATCTGCACCAGAAAATAGAAATTCCGGCGGAGCACTTGAACCTGACTGCAAAGTAAATGTTAAACCATTATCAGATGATGTCGATAATCTTGATTCTGAATTTCCATTGTAATCACATCCAAAAATAAATGCTCTTCCACCGGAACCAGCTTCAGTTGAAAAGTTACCCGATGGACCTCCTGTATTTGTAAGCGGAATATGATTTGCGAACCAAGCTGAACCGTTCCATGTATTATAACGACCCACGAAACCAGGGTTCGGAGCTGCAGCAAAAACTACATTTCCATTTGTTGTTACCGAAATGTGGGGCCAAATAATAGCAGAAGGCGTCTGAGGAAGTACGCCAACTTGTGACCATGTGCCTCCGCCAAACAGAACATCTGAAAATAAAAATCCTCTTGTTGGTGTTGCAGCCTGATGCATTCCAACATAAGGAACACCTGCTGAACTTACCGCTAGAGAAGGAAATCCCTGGAAAAATGTTGTGCTGGTTGCATCACCTAGCCAAGTACGCCCGCCATCTGCACTGTATGCATACCATACATACCTGTTTGTTCCTGCACCACTTACGCTGTCACGGGTTCCCATAAATATAGCACATAAATTTAGCGGGTTTGTAGGATCCTGCACTATATACCTGACAGATCCATTTGTCTGATAGTCATAACTTAAAGACCACATATTTGTCCAGTATTCACCCGTACTTAATGTGGGAGGTGTAGGCTGCGCAAAATTTATACTGCACAGTATAGCAACTAAACTGAAAACTATAGATAATTTTTTAATCATTTTTTTCTCCTTTTTGTTAGTAGAATTTACTATTTAGTTTTACGAAATATAATATATTTAAAATACTATGTCAAGCATATTTTAAGAAATTATTAATTTATCATTGCTATTAAATTTAAAACTATATATAACCAAAATTAACTTATTATCCTTTTCTTTCAGTGCTTTCACTATATAAAATTTACAGAATAATACTTAACAGATATGAATACAAAAAAAGAATTTATCGAAAAATTAATTTTTATTGAATACAATCTAAATATAATTTTTCAATCTTGCAATGCTTAATTTTTTTGTCAAATTTGGTGTTTTCCTTATTTGTTACTACCCTCTAAAAAACTGACTACCCCATAATTAAGTTAAGAAATACTTTTTTTTCTGAATTGATAAACTACACTATATTAGCCATATTTGCTGAATATGAGCAGACTTTTTGAGTGGATATTAGATAAATTCGAGTTCTTTTTCCTTGAAATTGGCAGGATTTCGATGCTGATATGGGGAATTTTCATGAGTTTCCCCAGAATTTTCAGAGATAGAAAGCTAATCCTAGACCAAATGGAGCATATAGGCGTAGGCTCAATTCCCCTTGTTATTATAATCGGCTTCTTTACCGGGGCAGTATCAGCATGGCAGGCTGCCTACCAGTTCAAGGGATTCATTTCACTTTCTTACCTTGGCGGAGCAGTTACTAAGGCTATATTAATTGAACTTGGTCCCGTACTCACAGCTATAGTTCTTGCCGGCAGAGTTGGTGCCTCTATGGCTGCAGAGATTGGCACTATGAAAGTTACCGAGCAGATAGATGCACTTGAATCGCTTGCAATTAACCCTATACGCTACTTGGTAATGCCCAGATTTCTTGCTTGTATTGTAATGCTTCCGGTACTTACTATCATTGCAAACTTTATAGCTATTATGGGTGCATTTGGAGTTGCTTACTTATTTCAGGATGTTTCATTCCAGGTCTTCTTCAGCAGCACAAAGAGCGTTTTTGAAATTAAAGATATAGCAGGTGGTTTGATTAAGGCATTTTTCTTTGGCGCTTCCATTTCGATAATAGGATGTCATGTTGGGCTTAATGCAAAAGGCGGCGCGCAGGGTGTTGGTAATGCAACTATCCGCGCATTCGTTTTAGCGGCATCAATGACCCTTGTGCTTGATTATATTTTATGGACAACGATATTTGGTTGATAATATTTATAAAAAAACTCAAGTTGACCGCCTCCGATACAGAAACCGTTAAAACTTCTCTTTTTATCATTTCCCCCTATCAGGTCGAAGAACTGGCGAAGACATGTGGTAACACAAGGGGGACATAGCTTAAATTAAACTTATAATTACTCCAGTTGATAGTTTGAGTTCTTTTTATCGTTGTTTAATAATGATTTAAAGTTTGTAACTGTAACCTCCAGATTAGAATAATTTATGCTCGAAACAGCGTTTCGAGTTACAAGCGGTCAACTTG
>JAYTUN010000003.1:0-3239 GCA_043744495.1 Ignavibacteria bacterium | reverse complement strand
TGAAGTGAAACAAATATTGAAGTTTCAACTCCCCCTTTTCAAGGGGGATTATGATGCAAGAGGGATTTAAAATAAATACTTTTGCCTCCTATCAGTCCCCATTATAATGGGGGATTAGAAACGGAAACTTTGGCAAGTAAAATATCCCCTTTTTAAGTTGTTATTTATTATCTTTGTATGATACAAATTGTTAAATAAAACAAATTATATTAGCATGAAAGTAAAAATATTACAGATATTTGTATTTGCTTTAATTATCACAAACATCTTATTCTCTCAGGATCTTGAAACTAAGCTTACGGAAATTGTTAAGCCATTACTTGATGGCAAGAAAAATATGAGTATTGCCATCGGGCTATATGGTATTAACAGTGAAACTCCAAGGCAATTTTTCTTCGGGAAGGTTTCAAAGGATGATTCCAGCAAGCCGAATGAATACACTATATATGAAATTGGCTCAATTACAAAAACATTTACTACTACGATGCTTGTTATGCTTGAGCGAGACGGCAAATTGAAGATAAACGATCCTGTACAGAATTACCTGCCGAAAGGAGTTACGATCCATAATTTTATCAGCACTGAACCGTTAAAGATGCTACATCTTGCAACGCAGACATCGGGACTGCCCCGCTTGCCTGTAAATTTAATGATGAATGAAAAGACCGACCCTAAGAATCCATACAAGAATTATGGCGAGAAAGACTTAAATTACTTTATTAATAATTACATACCTGAGAGTGAGCCGGGCACAAAATATTTATATTCAAATTTAGGTATGGGTTTGCTTGGACATTTAATGACAAGGGCATCAGGCAAAAGTTACGAAGAACTGCTGCATTATTATTTGGTTGACTCCCTTGGCATGACAATGACAAGTACGAAGTTATCATTAGAGATGACAAAGAATCTGGCTAAAGGATACAATGAAAAAGGTGAGCCAACAAGCGGGTGGGATTTTGACGCACTTGCAGGATGCGGAGCGATAAGATCGAACATTTCAGATATGTCAAAATACCTGGCATTCCAGATGGGGAAAACTGATGGTGAGCATACTTCGTATAAGCTGGATTTTAAAGAATACTTAGCATTAATGCAGAAAAGAAGATTTGAAACTGATATTCCCCGCACTGCAATAGGCATGGGATGGCACATTTCTGAAACAATGGGAGATAGAACTGTGATATGGCATAACGGCGGCACAGGCGGTTACAGAAGCTTCCTTGGGTTTATTCCTGAAACGAATACAGGTGTTGTAGTGCTTTCAAATCAGGCAAATGATGTTGACGGCGCAGCGATTGAAATATTGAAGTATCTGAACAGATAAATATCAAATTATTTACAGGATATGATATTATTAACAATGCCTCACTTTAATATCGATAAAAATTAATTGAAAAATATTTTAATCACCGGAGTATCGGGTTATATTGCGCCTTATGTATGTAAGGCGCTTTTGCGTAATGAAGGTTTTACAATGACGGGAATTTATAATTCGAACAAGCCTGTTATAAATGATGTTGACCTTGTTCAATGTGATATTGCAGATGGAAATGAGCTTGAAAATCTTTTTGCACGAGTAAAACCTGATATTGTTTATCACCTCGCATCTGTCACTCCCACAAGAATTACCACACAGGAAGACGATTACATAAAATATTTCAATTGTGATATCACTGCACGAATTGCAAAACTTTGCAGTGAAAATGATTCCCTGATGATATATACATCAACTGACCTGGTATATAAAGCGGGTGTTAATTTACTTGAAGATACTTCCCTACTTGATCCATTAACAATTTATGCGCAGACAAAACTGCTTGGTGAAGAAGCAGTAAAACAATTTGCTAAGAAATATTTTATTTTAAGGACATCACTTGTTTACGGATTTACACTTTCATCATACACTTCATTTTTTGAAATTGTATATAATTCATTAATGGAAAGAAAAGAGATAAGAGCATTTACTGATCAATATAGAAATCCTTTATATACAGAAGATGCCGCTAATATTTTATGTAAATTGTCTGATGTATATCGGCATAATGATATTATAAATTTTTGTGGTGATGAATATTTATCACGATATGATATGTGCAAAGCTATGGCTGAATCTTTTGGGTTTGATGTTAATTTAGTAATTCCAGCGAGTTCAGATGAATTCACCAAATACCAGATGGTTAAAGAGCTTGGGTTAAATTCAGATAAACTCAAGAAATATGGTTTAAAGTCTTCAAGTTTCAAAGAAAATCTTCGTAAATCAATGAAGTTTAAACCATATTGAATTATTCAAAATTACTCATTACTTGAAATGATATGTTAAAATATATCACTTAAGAGAGATTCATAAAATACTCAATTTTCTTTGCAGTATCCTGCTGGGCAGAGCCTCTGCGGAGATGATTGATCCAAAAATAAATTTATGCAGATTCCTTTTTTTGCGCCAGCCAGTCGGTTTCAATTTCATCAAGCTCGGCAACAATTCCTTCACCAAAGTAATATTTAAGTTCATCTCTAGAGCCGCGGTATAAAGTTGGACCCTCGCCAAGGCAGGCTGTTAAGCCTTCATCAATTTCTTCCGGTGTCATTAAAACACCATCCATATATGTTACGGGGAACATTGAGCAGAAAAATGGTTTAATTTCGTGGTAATCAATTCCTTTATGCAATGCAAAACTGTGCAGCATGCATCCCCTGCTTGCTGTATTTAGGAAAATGCAGTAGTCTTTTTCTTCATCATAAGTTGTCCTGATATAGTCGCCGCCCGGATACTCAGCATCCGTTTTCTTTTCGCTGTAATCAAACCATTTATCGCTTTTGATCCCGGTAAATCCTTCAAGCTCATCTTTATATTTCATTACACGCTCAACGTTCTGCATATCAATATCAGCGCCCCACTCGCAGCACTGGTCTTTGCAGAAGCTACATTCCATGCACTTCATAAAATATGTTATATCAAAAATATCGGTATCAACTGAGTGTATAACCGGCAATTCGTGAATACAGGGATAGGAATTCTTAAGCTTAATTACCATAAAATGAATTTGTTAATAGTTTAGTTAAAATTGAAATTTTTACAATATTGCTTCTTCACTTCATTTATCGCATATTAGATTTAAATCCAAAAATTTAATATACATTAACTCAAGTTGACCGCTCAGCTTGCTCCGAAGGAGTCCCTTTGGGACAAATCATTGTTTTTATTTTAACTACGAGTATTAACTCGTGTATTATTAATG
>JAYTUN010000002.1:0-12759 GCA_043744495.1 Ignavibacteria bacterium | reverse complement strand
TTTATCAGCATTTTAAAAGAATAGTTGAGGAGTGTAATGTAAAGGCTGTGCTCTATAATGTACCGGGCAGGACTGCCTCAAATATTCTTGCAGAAACTACCCTTAGAATTGCCGAAGAAGTTGAGAATGTTATCGCTATTAAGGAAGCATCAAACAACCTTGAACAGATAATGCAGATAATAAAGTACAGACCTAAGGATTTTGCAGTACTATCGGGTGAGGATTCATTAACGCTGCCCATTATTACAGCAGGCGGAGATGGGGTTATCAGTGTTATTTCAAATGAAGCGCCTAAAGATTACAGTGATATGACAAGGGCAGCCTTGAAAGGTGACCTAAGGAAAGCGCGTGAGCTGCATTATAAATTATTTGAGCTGATGAAGGCAAATTTTTATGAGTCAAACCCGATACCGGTTAAAACCGCATTGAGCATGATGGGTAAGATGGAAGACACGCTTAGGCTTCCTTTAACAAGAATATCAAAACCGAACAGAGAAAAGCTAAAGAGAGTATTGAAAGACTTGAAATTGATATAGACTTGTTGATATTTACATAACAAGGGGCTGCAGCCCTTGTTCAATAAAAAGACGATATAACTCACATTTTACTTTTGACTTTCTGCGCTTATTGCCCCAAAGGGGCTCCTTTGGAGCAGTCCCGCGTTTTTACTTAGCAGGATTACTTTACCAAGACCATCTTCTTCACAAAGGTATTATCACCGGTAATCAATCTATAAAAATACACACCGCTTGGATAGCCAGAGGCATCCCAATCAACACTATAAGTGCCCGGCTGCATTTGCTGGTTGACTAATTGAGATACTTCTTTACCAAGCATGTCATAAATTATTAATTTAATCAACACACCCCGTCCTTCGGACACCCCTCTTGAGAGGGGAATACTAAACTTTATATTTGTTACGGGATTAAACGGATTAGGATAATTCTGAAATAATTCAAATTTTGTTGGAATTTCGTTCCCAATTTGCTGAATTCCAAATACATCCCAATTTTCATAATAATATAACCCGCCTTTTATATTGCCTAATATCAGGTCAGTATCAGTATCAGCATTTATATCAACAATTACAGGAACTGAATTCTGGAATGTATTTATAGCTGCATAATTATTAGTAACTAATGTAAAAAACGGATTTGTTATATTGCCTGTATTCCTGTAAAAATAAATTTGTCCAAGTCTGTTGCCAACAAGCAGGTCTAAATCGCCATCACTGTCTAAATCGCCAAGTGATGGTGCAGCATCGTTTCCAACGCTTACACTCATATAGTTATTAGTGATATATTGATAGTTGAATGAACTTGAACTTCCATTGTTCCTGTAATATGTCAGTTTGCCGCTTGAATTTCCAACCAGCAGGTCAAGGTCGTTGTCGTTATCCAAATCAGCAAGGCAGGGAGCGCTTGACTGTGAAAGATTCATAGTATCCATCTGAGACGCTGTGTATGTGAATATCGGATTTGTTAATGTTCCAGTATTTCTAAAAAATTTCAGTTTTGCAAGAGCGAAATAACCAACAACCATATCTTTTTTGCCGTCCCCATCAAGGTCACCAATTGCAGGAGCATAATTAAAGTTAGATATATTCAAGGGTAGGCTATCTGTTACAAGTGTATATGCAGGTGCAGTTGCTGAACCTGTATTTCTGTAAAATCCAACCGACCTATCGCAGCCAATGAACAAGTCCTTATCTCCATCATTATCTATATCGCCAAAATTAGGATAGCTGTATGAACCAATATCAGCAGATAGAATAAAATTATCAGTGATTTTGGTAAACGATGGATTGTTAAGTGGTCCCATATTCCTATAATACACAAAATTGTTTATGGATTTTGAACCAATTAGTACGCCAATAAAATAATCATTTCTGTTATCGCCATCAATATCATAAACGCCCGGCATATTAAATCCTCCGCTGTAATATGGATTAGGCTCTGGTGAAGTGGTATCAATAAAATTCCACTGAAAGTTCTGTGCAGTGCCCGTATTTTTTATGAAATAAATACTTATACCGAAAAGATCGCCCCAGTAAAGATCTTTATCATTATCACCGTCAATATCTCCAAATGTAATTGAGCTTGCACCATGTCTTGGGTCATCAGCGCCGCCGATAATAAGAATATTTGCAAATCGAGAAGTAATGAATTTAAAATTAAAAATCTGCGGCGTGCCTATGTTCTGAAAATATGTTATTTCTCCGGTTGAACTGCCCGTAAGGAAATCTATACGACCGTCTCCGTTAATATCTACTAATGTTGGTACACTTGCTGATTCACTCTCCATGTAATCATTCAGATCGGTTTTTACTCCATATAGCTGTAGTGCAAAAGCTGGGTTTGAAGGCATGCCGATGTTTTTGTAATATCTCACACGCTGAGAATCACCTCCGCAGAATAGATCCTTATCGCCATCACCATCCATATCAGCAAACTGGAACCAGTTCCTTACATTCAGATTCTGGTATCTTGTAGTATTAAGTCTGAAAAGGGGAGCGGTTGCATTACCATCATTCCTGTAGAAATTCAATGTCGTATCCTTATCATAAATAAACAGGTCAAGGTCACTATCATTATCAATATCAACGAACTGGTATCTTGGAATTTCTATCCCGCCGTTAAACGGATTCACACATGTATTTCCGTTTATTATAACATTTACACCATCAAATCTCTGATGAAGGTTCTGTGAATAAATGCCCGATACCAAAAATAACAAAATCACTAAAATTCTTCTCATATTAACTCAAAATTATGGCAAAATATGATTTGTAACAATCTAATTAATTTTGATAAAACTTTCAAATAATAAGATGTTATTAATAAGTTTAACATAATGATTTAAATAAAAAATCCCGCAATATTTTACGGGATTTTATTAAAATCTATATGAAGTAGTTTACCTGTTTCTGTTAGGAGGTGTTTTTTGTGAGTGCTTTTTCCTGATTATTTTTTTAACCCTCTCACTTTTCTTAAATTTATTCGGTTTCCCAATTTTCTCTTTTTGTCCGTTATCATGCCTGTTGAATTTTTCTCTGTTAACGGTAACATCTTTATCACGTATAACAGTATTGTAATTTCCTTTTGAGAATTTAATTTTCTTTCGTTCAAATTTCTTTCCGGTCTTTTCTTCCATTCTGTTTACATCGGGACCGTTAGTAACAATCTTATCATCTTCAGTCTTAATATCTGTTATTGTAGTTGAATTCTTTACAAAACCTGAATTATCATTTTGTTTTGCTATGTTATTAGTTGTAATTTCACCTGAAAAAGTATTATTTTCAACAAATACCCAGTCAGCATCTTTATTGTTATAATTATAGTTATTGCCAGTTATACCGTTTTCACTTTTCCATTTTGCTTTTGGCGAGAGTGCTACCCAGCCAACGTATTTATCGTCATTGGTGACTTTCCATCTGACCCAGGCGGGAGCCCATATATAACCCGGCAGCCATACCCATCCGTATTTTGGGGAATCCCACCACCTGCCATAGTTGTAGGTTGAGTTACCCCATTTATCGTTAGATACCCAAAACCAACCGTGATCAGTATATTCCCACTTGCCGTTTGAGTAGGGTTTCCAGCCGCTTTCAACTTTTGGCTTCCATATAAATAAAAACTTTTCATTATCAAAATAACTTGTGAGTGTTTTACCTTCACCTTCACCGTCGCTTAAGTCATCGTCAACATCTTCTTTTGTAATTTGAATCCACTCGCCCATTGGTGAGAGTACATCGTAAAAAGACTGAAATGATACAGTATTCATATACAGGTCTTCTTCGCTATCAACGGGTTCATTCAGAGATATATCTAAATCCCTGATCTTCTCAAGTAAACTATCTGTATTTTGTGAATATAGAGGTATTGTGGCAAACAATAATACAGTAAGAAATGTGGCTAACTTACCGTATGAAATAGTATTTTTAAATGCTAATTGCATAAATTTAGCGTTATTCCTGGTTTTCTGTAAGTTAGACAATTGAAACTATAAAATAGTTTAATCAAATATACTTAATAAATTGCATTTATTGAGGTTGAGGAGAGTTAAATATAGATGAATTTTAATAATAGATTCCAACTTTCGTGGGAATGTATTACATAAAATAATTATTTTAATGCAGTCTTTTTCTCTTATTTAAGTACCCTAGTAATGCTGTATCAAACGCTGTTTCGGTGGAAAGCAGTACGTAATCTATATTATTAGATAGACATGCATTTTTATACCTGTCAAGAAATTCTTTTACAGCATCACGGTATGAATTCATAACAGAAATAGGCTGAGAGAGCATCTCTTTACTTGTTTCCATATCTTTAAATATAGTGGGAGAGTCAATTGCGAAGTTCATTTCAACCGGATCAAGTACCTGGAACATTATCACTTCATTTTTCTTGTGGCGGAAATGCTTTAATGCATTTATCACCGCAGTCTGGTCATCAAACAGGTCGCTGAAAATAATTATCAAACCCCTGCGCTTTATTCTTTCTGCAACAATATTCAGCGCTGATGCCGTGTTAGTTTTGCCTGAAGGATGTATTGAGGCAAGACTGTTCAGTATAAGTTTTAAGTTTTGGTTTGTTGCTTTCGGGGGAATGAATGTATTTATCGCTTCATCATATACCACAAGTCCGGTTGCATCTTTCTGGAAGTTCATTAGTAATGCAAGTGATGCTGCGATGTATGTTGAATATTCCAGCTTTGAAATGCTGCTTTTTACCGCGGACTTAACCTGGTCTTTTTTTCTGAATATTTTGCTGAATGGCGATTTAGCGCTAAGTTCGTTTTCTGATGAACGAAAATGCATAGAGCGGCTTGAATCAACAATAATGTATGATTTTAAATTTGTTTCTTCTTCAAATTGTTTAATGTAATAACGGTCGGTTCTGCCCAGTACTTTCCAGTCTAAATACTTAAGGTCATCGCCTGGCATATACTGGCGGTGCTCTGCAAATTCAACGCTAAAGCCGTGGTAGGGACTCTTATGCAAACCGGCTATAAAACCTTCTACAACAAATTTGGCTTTAAGTTCCATATTTGCCAGCCTTGATATTACTGAGGGCTGGAGATATTTTTTATAGTCGGATTGCAATAATTATTTATGAAGTTAATTTATATTCTATCGGTTTACTTCCTAAAGGTTTTCAACTTAATTATCTTAAACTCCGATATGTGATAATTTGTTTCTATGATTAAATTCTATTTTTTCTTATCTCCGTCTGTAGATTTATTGTTCACAGGCGCCTTATCATTGCCGTCATCTTTTTTACCTTCATCCTTTTTTACATTATCCTTTTTTCCATCGTTTTTCTTTGTATCTGTTTTAACGGTGTCTTTCTGTGTATTTTTTATTATGTCTTCAATCGAACGGTTCTCATCAAGCATCTGAAGCATCATTCTTGCTGACTCGCTCATTTTCTCATTTGGGTCTTCATCTTTGGGATACTTATCAAGGAATTTCCTGTAATTCTCTTTTGCTTTTTCTTTGTCCTTCAGCATTTCATCGTAAATGAAAGCTACCATGAACATTCCGTATTTTGATTCTTTTGTAGCTGGGAATTTTTGGCTTAGCTCATTATAATATTTGATGGCATTGGGGTAATCTCTTAAGTTATCCACGTAGATTTTTGCTACACTGCTGTAAACTTCAGGCGCTTTGGGTGAAGACGAGTATTCAGTTAAAAATTTTTTATACATCTCAATTGCTTCGCCATAAGCTTTTTTAGCTTCTTCAGGCTTGTTATCTGTATCAAGTTTTTTGGCTTCTTCAAGCTTTGTTCTGACGGCAAGTAAAATTGAATCTTCCGATTCCTTCGAGCATGCCGTTAAAAGCAGGGCGGGAATTAAAATCAATAACAGGATCTTCAGTTTTTGCATAGTTTTAAGCGGGTTAGATTAAGTTTTTAATAATTGATACAAAACTATCAATATATCACAAAACTTTCAATGAATGTTTTTTTCCTGAAATTATGAGCTCATTTTGCGAGGAACGAAGCAACGAAGCAATCTCATGGATAATTGTTTGATTGATAAGTTTGCTTACGTGCCTTTGGCAGTCAGGCGCTTCGCTCGCAAATTGTTAGCTATTGCCAATACCAAGACGGATGATATTTTCCCCGTATTTATCCTTCAGCAGGTCAATTTGTTTGTAGGGTATAAGGTGGTCACGGTTAAACAGGTCAAGGTTATAGGCTGAAACTTTGTAGAGATCAAATACAAAGATGCCGAATGTCCTTATTTTATGGAACTTATCAGGCTGTGGAAGCCGTCTGTATATTTCCATTGCATTATGGAAAAGCTCCTTCTCACTATTGGTAGGGTGGCTAAGCCTTATTTTATCGCCACGGTAGCCAAGGTCTTCAAAGCGAAGTGATAGTCCCACATGATCCGCAATAAGATCCTTTGCCCGCATTCTTCTGCATACATATTCAGTCATTCTTCTTATTTCGATCTCAGCTTTGTCGCTATCATAAATGGCATTTGAAAGCGTGTGGTTGTGACTGAACGATTTTTCTGTTCTTTCAGTATATCCCGCAATGCCGCTTGTATCTTCGCCGCGCGCAATTTTGCGCAGTATCACGCCGTTAATGCCAAACTCCTTGTGTATTGCGTGAAAGTCTGAGTTTGCCAGCTCTCCAATAGTGCGAATGCCAAGTGAATGCATCCTTATTTCCATTCTATGACCGATGCCCCACATCTTTTTTACAGGTAATTGCTGGATAACATCTTTATTATCTTCGCTTACAATAAATAAGCCGTCAGGCTTGTTGAGCTTGGTAGCAATTTTTGCATAAGACTTATTGTATGATAGACCAATTGATACCGTAAGGTTCTCAATTTTTTTTACCATTGCTTTTAACTGCCATGCAAACTTTGCCGCCTGGAAATAATTGTTAACAACGGGGGTGATATCAAGAAAACATTCATCAATGCTGTACTGCTCGATGCAGTCTTCAGGCAGAAGCTGCCCGAGGTGATATGCAATGTTCTGTGTTATCGCTTCATACTTTGTGCCGTAAGAAGGAAGTGAAATAAGCTCCGGACATAGACGCTTTGCATCAACTACCGACATGCCGATCTCAACTCCAAATGCCCTTGCTTCGTAGCTTGCCGTCATTACTATTCCTTTATTGCCTTCGCCGCCGCCAACAGAAACAGGCTTGCCTTTTAGTTTGGGGTTATCGCGCTGCTCTACCTGCGCGAAAAATGCGTCAAGATCGAGGTGTATGAAATATTTATTCCTGTTTTGGTCAAGCTTGTAGTTAAGGTCCTTGTGATGTGGAAACGAATACGAAGCCATCATCCTCACACGCTTAAAAAGGTGCGAAGAACGCGAGGCATCTCTCGGGATAAAGAATGAAGAGCTTAATTTACCTGTATTTTTTGTTGTATGCAATTATTCAATCCTGAACGAAGTGAAGGATCCATTGATAATAATTTTAATTAGTTGGAATATTTATGACCTCACCCCTATATGAGGTTGTAAACCCAACCCCTCTCCTAATCCCGCTAACCAGAAGCGCGGGACGCAAAAAACGCCGGAGGGAGGGAAAGGCATCAAAATTTTGCGAGGCGTTAGCGAAGCAATCTTATTGATAGAATTTCAGGGAACATCCGCGAGTGTCTCGTTTTAGCCTCACCCCCAAACGCACCCGTAGGTGCGTTTATCACCTGTTGACTGCTTTTGCAGTCTTGACTGCTTTTGCAGTTTTTCAATCAGGCAGGAGAAGAAGAATTTGCGGGAATTACTTCTGACTCTTTTGGGATGAAATTTTCTTTGTCATTCCCGCGTATGCGGGAATCCAGTGATTGATCTTTTTATTGTAATTAATCTGTGAAACCAAATAATCTTTTCTGTACAGACGTCCCGGTGGGACGTCTCTCAACTACAATGTACCTAAAATTTTGAGACGTTCCAAATTTCAATGGGGATGTTTTATTTTAGCCATAACATGCCGCTCCTCTGGAGCTTTGCTTATATGACCTTATCCCGAATTTCCCCAGCCGTTTTCCAGTTTCTGCAGAGCGTGAAGGCTCCAAAGGTCCGAAGGACTCCTTGGGAGAGCCCCTTCGGTCTAAGACCTCATAGAGGGGCAAAAAACGCCGGAGGGAGGGAAAGGCATCAAAATTTTGCGAGCGTTAGCGAAGCAATCTCATGATTAACAACGTAACTGTTCAAATTTTAAAGAGCTGTAAAATCCCTTGTCAACCCTACAACGATACCAATTATTTTGAAGGGACGTGTTATTGGATCATACTTGCTGTTTGCCGGCTGTAAATACGGTGTACCGCCTCCCAGCTTAAAAACTTTTACTGTTACTTCGTCATCAAGCAGGGCAACAACAATTTCGCCGTCATTTGCAGTGTTCTGTTTGCGCACTATCAGCTTATCTCTTTCAATTATCTTTTTATCCGTCATACTATCACCGCGCACGGTGACTGCGAATAGCTCGCCCCGGGCACGCTGCGGCTTTTCAACCGTTATATAGTCTTCAATATTATTATCAGCAAAGATTGGCTCGCCTGCGGCAACATTACCGTACAATGGAATGGTTATCATTTGGGCATTTCCGTGAATAATCTCGGCATCGGGAGCTGATTTGATCCTTAACCCCCGCGCAATGCCTTTTGATCTTTCGAGGGCATCCTTTTTAATGAGCGCTGTTACTGTCTGCTGAATAGCGTTAACATTCACTTTAAAATGTTCAGCAATTTCTTTATAAGTGGGGGAGTATAAATGTTCTTTGGCGAACCTGCTGATAAAATCCGCTACCAGTTGCTGATTATTAGTGAGTTTTTTCATTGTTGCTTACCCTTTAAAATGAATGCACCTTTGCGAGGAGCGAAGCGACGAAGCAATCTTATAATGATTACCATTTTTTTTATCTTAATTTATACTGTATATAAATACACTGTATAAATATACAGTATATTTTTGCAGAAGTCAAGCAAGAAATAATAGAGTTTTTTATAGGGGTTTTATGGGTTAATTTGGGGGTAAAGATATATGATTTGAGTAAATTAATTAAACCCTTAAAATGCAAAAGAAAGATTTAACCTATGGCACAAACATCAATAGAGTGGACAGAATTAACGTGGAATCCAACCACCGGATGCAGTAAATTATCACAAGGCTGCAAATTTTGCTATGCAGAGGTGATGACAAGAAGATTAAAGGCTATGGGTATTGAAAAATACAAAGCTGGTTTCAAGGTAAGAATGCACCCTGAAATATTGCGTATTCCTTATACGTGGAAGTCAGCCAAGGTAGTGTTTGTTAATTCAATGAGCGATCTTTTTCATGAAGATATACCGCTTAGTTTTATAAAGCAGGTTTTTAAGGTTATGAACGATAACTCTCAGCATGTTTTCCAGGTGCTCACTAAAAGGGCTGAAAGACTTTTGGAAGTCCATAAAGAATTGAACTGGTCACATAATATCTGGATGGGAGTTTCAGTAGAAGATAAAAGAGTGTTAGACAGAATTGATTTCCTTAGAAAAACAGGCGCAAAAGTAAAGTTCCTTTCATGTGAGCCTTTGATAGGTCCGCTGGAGAACATGAACCTGAGGAAAATTGACTGGGTTATCGTAGGTGGTGAAAGCGGACATAGACCAAGGAAAATGGAAACAGATTGGGTGCTTGATATACAGGAGCAATGTTCGAAGGCTAAACTTAAAAACAAGTCAAGTGTTGCATTTTTCTTTAAACAATGGGGAGGACGCAACAAAAAAGCTGCGGGCAGGCTACTTAACAACAAAACTTACGATGAGATGCCTGTTCAGTACGAAGCTGTAAACAATATGGGTTAATTTGGAGGTAAATCAATGTTTAAAAAGATACTCGCCTGACTGGTTCTTCAGTTTCCACGAAATCAGTTTCTACCGGACTCTTTAGAAAAATGTTTTTAAAGGTTTCCAATATGATTATCCGTAATTCTATTCGTGGCACGAGTATAGGAAATTAATTTTAAATAATATAAAAAGATACTCATGCCACGAAATCAGTTTCTATCAGGCTCTTCAGAGAAATGTTTTTAAAGGTTTCCATTATGATTATGCACAGCATGCTTCGCATCCGTAATTTTATTCGTGGCACGAGTGCAGGAAATTAATATTTACTATTTGATATTTAATATTTGTTATTTGCCATGTCCTACACACAAAACCAGGTTTACGAAGCTATCGAGGTTATTTCGCATTTCCATAATTGCAAAGTGAATATACTTAAATTCAAATGGAATAACCGGACGTATAAGGTCAGCAAGATAGCCAACACATGGCGGCTGCCTGATAATGAGGAAGGCTTTAAGACCCATTTTACCGTTATCTGCGATGAAGCGGGAATATTATGCGAGCTATCCTTCTATCACAAATGCCTTAAATGGGAAATCGTCCAGTATGATTCGCTGGAGTGAAACTATTGCTGAGTTCTAAACCCAAAAATCCTTCGAAATAAATCCCATGTTTTATAAATTGAAAAAAACCTCAAAAATCAGTATTTTTGTTCTTTGGTTTACCAAAAATTTTGTAAAAAATGAACGGAGTTGATGAGGAAGTGAGCACTATTCATTATTTTACACTTATTAATGTATGAGTAAAAATACTAAATTAATGTTGAGGTTAAAATGACAAACAATCAAAAGTTAAAGGACTGGGTGAAGCAGATGGCGGAGCTTTGCCAGCCTGATTCAGTCCATTGGTGTGACGGCTCTGAAAAAGAAAACAAATTGCTTATAGAGAAGTGCGTAACAAGCGGTCAGTTCACACCCCTTAAAAAAAGAGAGAACAGTTACTGGGTAGTATCAGACCCAAGTGATGTAGCAAGAGTTGAAGATAAAACCTTTATTTGTTCCCAAAAGAAAGAAGATGCTGGTCCCACAAATAACTGGATGGATCCAAAGGAAATGAAATCCATACTGAGCGGTATATTTGCAGGATGTATGAAAGGCAGAACGATGTATGTTATTCCTTTCAGTATGGGTCCGCTTGGCTCAAAGATATCGCACATTGGCATTGAGCTTACCGATTCACCTTACGTAGTTATCAACATGAGAATTATGACACGCATAGGGCAGAAGGTGCTTGACGTACTTGGCGAAGGCGAGTTTGTACCTGCAATACACTCCGTAGGCTACCCTTTGACAGAAGGGAAAAAAGATATTGCATGGCCGTGTAATTCCACAAAATATATCGTCCACTTCCCCGAAGAAAAAGCTATCTGGTCTTATGGCAGCGGTTATGGCGGAAATGCGTTATTAGGAAAGAAATGTTTCGCGCTCAGGATAGCATCAGTGCTTGCGCGTGAGCAGGGATGGCTTGCCGAGCACATGCTTATACTTGGTGTTACACCTCCGGGCGGAGAAAAGAAATATATCGCTGCGGCTTTTCCAAGCGCATGCGGCAAGACTAATCTTGCGATGTTAACACCATCACTTCCCGGGTGGAAGGTTGAAACAGTTGGCGATGATATTGCATGGATGAAGTTCGGCGATGACGGCAGGCTTTATGCTATCAATCCTGAATACGGATTTTTCGGTGTTGCGCCGGGTACTTCTATGAAAACAAATGCCAATGCAATGCTTTCTATGACAAAAAATTCTATCTTTACAAATGTAGCCTTAACTGATGACGGAGATGTATGGTGGGAAGGAATGACAGACGAAAAGCCTTCTCATTTGATTGACTGGCATAAACATGACTGGACTCCAGAAAGCAAGGAGCTTTCTTCGCATCCCAATTCAAGATTCACCGCGCCTGCATCACAGTGTCCTGTAATCGATCCCGCATGGGAAGACCCCAAAGGTGTGCCAATTTCCGCATTCTTATTCGGCGGCAGAAGGGCAACATTTGTTCCGTTAATTACTGAGGCATATAGCTGGAACCACGGCGTATTTTTAGGCTCATCATGTTCATCAGAAATGACAGCAGCGGCAGCAGGTACTCTTGGCAAACTTCGCCATGACCCGTTTGCTATGCTTCCATTCTGCGGATACAATATGGGCGATTACTTTAACCACTGGATCGAGACAGGCAAAAAGAGCGACAGCTCTAAACTGCCAAAGATATTCTATGTGAACTGGTTCCGCAAAGACGAGAACGGCAAGTTTATATGGCCCGGTTACGGAGATAATATCCGTGCAATTAAATGGGCTATCGAGCGCGTTAACGGAACGGCAAAAGCTGTTGATACAGGAATAGGCAGACTACCTGAGGTTGAAGCATTTGATGTATCAGGACTTGATATTTCAAAAAACAATTTGGCTAAGCTGTTTGCAATTGATAAAGAGCAGGGTCTTGCTGAATTGAACGAAATGCGCGAGTATTACAAAATATTCGGCAATACTTTACCCGCAGAATTAAGCGCAGAAATTGATAAAGCGGAAAAAAGATATAAGGATTCGTAAGATTCATCAAATTCATCAGATTTGTAAGATTTATCAGATTGAAAATTTCCTCTCTGTTGAAAAATGGAGGGGATTTTTTTTATCTGCTTGCCTTACACCGCAGTTTTCAGGCTGCAAATAGCCTCATTTACAGGCAATGCGGTGATAAATTGAAATTTCTTTTGACTTTAAATAAATCTTGAATTACTGTAGATTTCCCAGCCCCAGGACCACCACCCATAAAAACACATTTAAAAATATTAGGATCATAAACCCCCTCTATAATATGCATTGCGTGATAAAAAAGCATTTTCTTAAAGGAATCAATAGATTCAGAGTTAATGGTATTTACGAACATTCGTTT
>JAYTUN010000001.1:0-12822 GCA_043744495.1 Ignavibacteria bacterium | reverse complement strand
ATGGTTGGTTTTTTAAACCGAACAAATAACCTGTAGATCTGTTTGCATAAGCTTTATCAAAATCCAACCCTTCAATAGAAGTCATAAAATCAATTCTCATGGGAGGATATCCGAGCTGAACGACTTTATCTTTTAAAATAAAATCAGATAAATCTATTTCTAAGTTACCGGTTCCAAATGTCTTTAGAACAATAAATACATTTTCTGCATTCTTTTCAGAAGGTTCTACCCAAATATCCAGGTCTTCAGTTAACTTTCCTCTAGAATAATAGTTAACTGCTTGTCCTCCTACTATTAGATATTTAACCTTTTTTTCTTTTAGTAATTTTAATAACTCTTTGAAGTCTTGGAATTTTACCATGCTGTAGCATCAGATAGTTATAAAAAAAATCTTCATAAAGTTTCATTTTAGTATCTGAAGGCAGGCTTTGCCAATATTTAACGTCCTCTTTTTCCTGATCTTCATGGCTATCAAAAACCTTAATTTGAAGTTTTCTTTTTCTCAATTTTTCAACTTTATTTTATTTTTTTGAACAGATTTACAAGGTCAAGTTTTTCCCAGGTAAAATCCTTATCATTTCTGCCAAAGTGTCCATAAGCGGCTGTTTTCCTGTAAATAGGTCTTCTTAAATTCAATCTTTCCATAATACCTTTTGGAGTAAGGTTTACATTTTTCTTTATAAATGCAGCTATTTTATTATCAGCAACTTTGCCAGTACCATTTGTATCTACATAAATAGAAACAGGCTGGGCTACGCCAATTGCATAAGAAAGCTGTATCATGCATTCACTTGCAAGCTTAGCGGCTACTATGTTCTTCGCAAGATGCCTTGCCGCATATGCCGCGCTTCTATCAACCTTAGATGGATCTTTGCCTGAAAATGCGCCGCCACCGTGTGGAGCTTTTCCGCCATAAGTATCTACAATTATCTTTCTGCCTGTTAATCCTGTATCGCCATGCGGTCCGCCAATTTCAAACCTACCTGTTGGGTTTACATGAAATATTGTATTCTTATCAAGCAATCTGGCGGGTATTACTTTCTTTATTACATTTTTGAGCACATCAGCTTTTATTTTTGCCTGGGTAACATTGGGGTCATGCTGAGTAGAAATAACAACGGTATCAACCCTTAATGGCTTGTTAGCATCGCTGTATTCAATAGTAACCTGTGATTTAGCATCAGGTCTTAAATATGGCATGAGTTTTAGATTTCTTTTCCTTATATCAGCAAGTTTTTTTACAAGCTTATGAGCATATACCAAAGCCATTGGCATGTATTCAGGGGTTTCGTTGGTTGCATAACCGAACATCATTCCTTGGTCACCAGCGCCGCCTGTATCAACACCCATTGCAATATCGGGTGACTGCTTGTTAATTGCGGACATTACATTAATTGAATGGAAATCAAACCTGTAATCTCCTTTTGTATAGCCGATTTCTTTTACAACATTTCTTACAACTTTTTGTATATCAACATAATGAGTGGTTGTAATCTCTCCGCCTACAAGTACTAAGCCCGTTGCGCAGAAAGTTTCGCAGGCTACACGAGCTGTTTTATCGTGTGCCAATATATCATCTAAGATCGCATCAGAGATCTGATCGCAAACTTTATCCGGATGTCCTTCGCTGACTGATTCCGATGTGAAAAAATAAGACATTTTTATCTCCTGAAGTTTATATTTATTTAATGTTTAAAATTATTTTTTAATATCTGTGAAATGCTTCTTTTAAAAGATGGCAAATCATTTTGGATTACTTCCCAAACTAATTCGTTATCGACAATAAAGTACTCATGAGCAATAATATTTCTGAAGCCAATTATCTGCGACCAATCAACATCAGAATATTTATCCTTTAAAATTTGTGATAAATGATTCGTAGCTTCACCTATAATTTCAAGTTTTCTTATTACCGCTGATGAGACCAATTCATTTTTAAGAAAATTGGATATTGAAATTCCTTCAATAAACATTTCAATGTTTGTAATAGCATCATATATATGATGAAGCCTTAATTCATCATTTAACTTCGCGTTCATATATCACAACTTTATCTTTATCAATAGATGGTTTTAGATATTTTGATATTCCACCTGATGAAACTAAATCTACTTTTTTCCCTAAAATATTTTCCAGATCTCTTATCATAGATACGAACTTTAATCCTATGGGATTAGTATGGTCCAATTCAACAAGAATATCAATATCGCTATTTTCATCCTGTTCATTCCTTGCATATGAGCCAAACAGATAAGCCTTAATTACAGGTTTATCCTTAAAGAATTTTCGAATTTTATTTACTGTTTCTTCACTCATATTATTATTCTATTTACTCGATTCCAATACCAGCTCCGCAAAATCTTTTACTTTTACATCGTCTGCTCTGCCTTTTTCCTTAACACCGTCTGTGAGCATTGTCATGCAGAATGGACATGCTGTTGAAATTACATCGGGATTAGTTTCTAAGGCTTCCTCGGTACGTTCGATATTAACTTTTTTACCAATTTTCTCTTCCATCCACATCCTGCCGCCGCCTGCGCCACAGCATAAGCCGCGGTCTTTGCTGCGCTTCATTTCCACCAACTCGCCGGTATTCACCTGTTTTATCAGGTCACGGGGTTCTTCGTAAATATCGTTATACCTGCCGAGGTAACATGAATCATGGTAAGTAATTTTCTTATCAATTTTCTTTGTATCGTCAATTTCAATTTTATTCTGTTGAATTAGGTCTCCAATAAACTCTGAATGATGAACAACTTCGTAATCGCCGCCAAATTCTTTATACTCATTGCCAATTGTCTGCAGGCAGTGTGGACAGCTTACAAGTATTTTTTTGAAATTATACTTTTTCATTGTCTCAACATTTTCCTTTATCATCGTTTGCGCCAGAAATTCATTGCCAAGCCTGCGGGCGGAGTCTCCATTGCATTTTTCCTCTGTTCCAAGCACAGCATAATTTACTTTAGCTTTATCAAGCAATTGAGCTACTGAGCGTGATACATTCTGATACCTCGCGTCAAAAGAGCCGGCACATCCTACCCAATACAGAACATCAAATCCGCCTTCGGAGGACTGTTTATCTGCTGCAACGGGAACGGTAATATCAAGTTTTTCTGTCCATTTAAGCCTATCTGATTGCGGGAAAGCCCATGGAGCTCCGTTATTTTCCATGTTGCTAAATACCGTCTTAAGTTCATCCGGGAAGCGAGATTCACTCTGCACAAGGAAACGCCTCATATCAACTATTGGATTAACATGCTCAATATTTACGGGACACTCCTGAACACAAGCCATACAGCTAGTACATGCCCAAAGTTCTTCATCTGTTATGTAATGCTCTGATACAAGCTTTTTGCTTTCGATCTCTGCAGAAATTTCCTTGTTATTAACAAGCAGTGGAGCCTTCTCGGAAGTTCTTGCCCTGATATCCATAATTATTTTTCGGGGCGAAAGCGGCTTGCCTGTTAAATTAGCCGGACAAACTGCGGTACACCTTCCGCACTCGGTACATGCATAGCCATCAAACATTTCCTTCCACGTAAGCTGCTCAATATCACCTGCACCTAAAAATACATTCTCTTTTTCAAAATCAATTTCTTCTGTATCTAAAGTCTGTGGACCGATCTTTGAAAGATAAACATTCGGGAGCGATGTTACAATATGGAAATGCTTGGAGTAGGGGAGGTAGTTCATGAAAGTAACTATAACTACTATATGCCCCCACCAGAATAAATTATAGAATGTAATTTCATTTCCTGTAAATAATGATGTTAAGTGGGAAGCAATAAAATGAACTTTGTAGAATGATGCATATTCAGGATGTATAAAACCTTTTGTTGCATTTACGCCAAACATTGTAAGCATAACTCCTAATATTAAGCACAGAATAAATGTTGCATCAGCATTTGTATTGCCATCACCCAGCAGGCGTTTTGTATGCAAAACATATCTTCTGAAAAGCGCATAAAAAACTGAAAGAATTACAAGTACTCCAAAGAGATCCTGCGAAGCGAAAAATACCTGTGAAACTGAGCCAAGAATCCCCAGTGAAAAACTCGAATAAAATCCCTGGATAAATGCTTCAAGTACGGCTGAGATAAGAACCATGAAACCCCAGAAGATCATTGCATGCATAAGTCCTGCAACAGGGTCACGGAATATCTTCGCCTGTCCAATACCAATTCCCAAAACTTTCCATATTCTTTTACCAACATCTCTGAAGCGGTTCTCACTTCTGCCAAGCATTAAGTAAGAACGTATCCTGATGAGGTTATATGTAAACAAAGAGAGCGCTGCCAGAAAGAGTACTATAAATACAATGTTTTGGATATGCATAATGCAAAATTATTGAAAAATGAGGAAAATATAAAGGTATTATAAATTAGCACATAAATGAGTAAATTCGCTAGGATAGTTCTAAGAATTAATTCGACCTATTAAATTGATCATTTAACTCAATATATGTTAATGGTGAATAGAGATATTCCGAATACATTAGCATAGAACAATTTACCAAATTTGAGTGGATATAATTTACTTTAATATTCTTTCCTTTTTTCCATTGACCAACAGCACATACTTTTTTTGTTAATGGAAAAAAAAACAAAATCAGCACTTGCAAAGAAAGGTGCGAATGGCAACGACCACCCATTTGCTACTGGAACAATAGGAGTGTCTGAAGTAACAAAGTAACTATCATCGCTAATAATAAAAAATGTCCAATCCATCTTAGACATGATATTGAATAAATTATCTATTTGCTTTAAAGCGGCAAGTATAACTCTTTCCTTAGGTATATTAAAATTATATTTACTTTTATCTTTACCAAAGCTAATAAGTTTATCAATATCAATTTTACTCTTATCCATATTACCTAAATCTATTTTGTCGATATAGCTTTTAAGCATATTCTTGTTAGAGACTAACGTGTCAATTACTTTCTCAGCAATTTGCTTGTCAAATTTCTCTATATTATTGCGGAATTGAGGTACATTTAAAAATAAAAATGCACCAAAATATATTATATTGGACCAAGCATCATATGTTATCTCTAAATTTCCTTTATTTATATCTTTATCGAGTATATTACCTATCTTAGTTTCTAAATTATTTGCCAAATCTTCTAAAAAGTTGGATTTATCATTATCTTCGTTTAATAGTAAAACATTATAGTCTTCCCTGCATGCTGCATGTTTTTTTATTGATCCCAATTGTTCCTTATCTAGTTTTTCTAAAATATAAATTAAACCCTTTTTATCAATGGGTGAGAAATATTTTAATAATACCTTTGATACAAAGTGCTGGTTCATATTACAAAAATAATGAATTTCGTGTATAAATATAAGTTATCATATTTACTTAAAATTTATGGATTCCTGCATACGCGGGAATGTCAAAACAGCTACTTAATTTATATGAAAAATGATTGAATTGAATGTCCCCAAAATAAAGAGTATTTTTGTATTAATATGAATGAAATCAAAGATATTACAGAATTAAAGAAAGAAATTACTGAAACAAAGGAAGAAAGACCAGAAATTAAATCAGAACTTCCAGCATTTCTTCCTATAGTACCTTTAAGAGATATAGTCATTTTTCCGTATATGATGTATCCTATTTTAGCAGGAAGAGAGTCCACTATCAGCGCAATCAACTTCGCGCTTGATAAGGAAAAGTATGTAATGCTTCTCACACAGAAAGACCACAAGGCTGAAGAAGCTGAAATAAATAACTTGTATGAATACGGAACTGTAGCAAAGATATTACAGGTGATTAAGCTGCCTAACAACTTAATAAAAGTATTGATTGATGGTATTGCGCAGGCAAAGGTTAAAAATTTTCAGAAGAATAATTTTATTGAAGCGGATATTGAATATATTTTCCCGCCAATAATAGAATCAACTGAGCTTAATGCAGTTATAAGACAATCAACAAAATTGTTTACCGATTATGTTGCAAACCACAGGGGAGTTGCGCAGGAATCTTTGATGGCTTATGAAAACATTAAAGAGCCTAACAGGAAACTATATTACATTGCTTCAACAATACTGGTATCAATTCAGCGCAAGCAAAGGCTTCTTGAAATATCAACACTACTTGAACAGTATTATGAGCTGATAGATATACTAAGCTCTGAAATAGAGATATTTAAAGTTGAAAAAGATATTGAGACAAAGATAAACCAGAGCATGCAAAAGAACCAGCGAAGGTTCATTGTGCAGGAGCAGATAAGGATATTACAGGATGAGCTTAATGATGAAGATGAAACCGACCCGGATTTCCAGAAGCTTAAAGATGCCATACAGAAATCCAAAATGCCAAAGGATGTTAAGGATAAAGCTATGGAAGAATTCCAGAAGCTTAAGAAAATTCCGCAAATGTCACCTGAGGCAACTGTATCAAGGAATTTCCTGGACTGGATAGTAAGCGTGCCATGGAAAATATATACAAAGGATAATTTAAATATTGAGCATGCTAAGGAAATACTGGATGAAGACCATTTTGGACTTGAGAAACCTAAGGAAAGAATACTTGAACATATTGCAATATTAAATAATCTTGAAACCCGTAATAAAGGCAAGAAGCACGAGGCTGAAGTAAAGGCGCGTGCACAGATTTTATGCCTGGTCGGTCCACCTGGCGTAGGTAAAACATCACTTGGGAAATCAATTGCTAGGGCTCTTGACAGAAAGTTTGTTAGAATATCACTTGGCGGAGTTCGTGATGAAGCTGAAATAAGGGGGCACAGAAGAACATATATCGGCTCAATGCCCGGGAAGATAATACAATCTATGAAAAAAGCGGGAACAAGCAATCCTGTTATACTTATGGATGAAATTGATAAGATGGGTATGGATTTCAGGGGCGACCCGGCAAGCGCATTGCTTGAAGCGTTAGACCCGGAGCAGAACAATACATTTAATGACCACTATCTTGATGTTGATTATGACCTTTCAAGAGTACTATTCATAACTACCGCAAATGTGCAGTACCAGATACCTCTCCCATTACAGGACAGAATGGAAATTATTCAGATGCCGGGATACCTTGAGCATGAAAAACTTGAAATTGCCAGAATACATATCGTTCCGAAATTATTAATTGAACATGGGTTAAATATTGATGATGTAATAATTCCTGATGCTTCGATAAGGAAAATTATAAATGAATATACACGCGAAGCAGGTGTAAGGAATCTTGAGCGTGAAATAGCATCACTGATGAGGAAGATAACCAAAGAGATAGTTTTGCTTAAGATAAAATCGAATGGTTTAGCAAAGAAAAAAGAAAAAGCGCTAACAGTAAATTCAGAACAAATTGAAAAGTACCTTGGAGTTCCAAAATTCAAGGAAAAGCAGGCTGATAAGGATGATAAAATTGGATGTGCTGTCGGATTAGCATGGACATCTATGGGCGGTGATATACTTGATATTGAAGTTAGCGTTATGCCTGGAAAAGAAAAGCTTACATTAACAGGTCAGCTTGGCGATGTGATGAAAGAATCCGCGCTTGCAGGTTTTACTTTTATCAGGTCAAATTCTAAAAAATTTGGACTGCCGGCAAATTTTTTCCATAACAAGGAAATACATATTCACATTCCGGAAGGCGCTATTCCAAAAGACGGACCTTCGGCAGGTATTACAATGGCAATTGCGATGATTTCAGCATTAACAGGCAATCCAACACGCAGTGATGTTGCAATGACAGGCGAGATTACATTAAGAGGCGAGATACTACCTATAGGCGGACTTAATGAAAAACTTCTGGCAGCACAGCGTAGCGGAATAAAGAAAGTATTGATACCTAAGGATAATGAAAAGGATTTGAAGGAAATATCCGATAAAATTAAAAAGGGACTTGAGATAGTGAGTGTTGAAAATCTTACAGACGCATTACCGCATATTTTTAAGAAGAAATTTGTGAAGAAAAAATAGTTAACAATCATATGTTGTTGGTGAACCTTTCTTCGCTTCGCTCAGCAAGGCATGCTTGGTAAACCAGTCAAGCCTACTGTTGCAGTCAATGCTCAAAAACAAGTCCAGCAATTTTTCCTCATTTCATTCGGCAAGTCGTGGAGCCAACAACGGGGAAAGATAGAAAAGTACAAAAAAAAGACGGTTAATAAACCGTCTTTTTTCATGCTATAAAATCTTAATGTTTATTTTTCGGGCAGCTTATATTTAACCTCTTTTACGCCGAAGAAATAACTGAAACCAAAACTTCCTGTGAAATAAGCAAATTGTTTCCATCCTGCAAATTCTACGGGTTCACTTGCCGCATCATCATTTAACCCTACAGTAGATGTTGGCGGAACAGCATTTTCATCCTGTATAGGCTGTTCAGTCTTTTTAAGCAGCAGGTTTGCATGTGTAAATCTAAAGCCAAGGTTTACTCCGAAATTCTTTTCAAAAGCATATTCAAATCCTATAAATGCCTGGTAACCTATTCTTAAACTGTTTTTTATCTTAATATCAACCCTGTTGTTATCAGGGTTAATTATCTCTGCTTTTCCTGATATAAGGCTTACCAGCGGATTTACACCGAATAAATATTTAACTTTATGTGTTGGAGTAAAATTATATTCAATACCTACTCCACCGTTAAAGGAGTTGTAATATACTTTGCCTTCTTCGGTGTTCTTTGCAAATATATCGCTTTGGAAGCGGTCAAACCCGGTAATAATATCCAGCCAGAAGTTACCTTTTTTACTGAGCGGAAGCTTTCCTATAAGGTTAAATCCGTAACCATTCCTTGCGCTGTAGCTTTTACCAAGGATAAAATCTTCCCTGCTGAAGCCGCCATTATGGCTTGAAAGCTCCATAGCGCCTGTATTATATCCCGCGTTAAAATGCAGGATAAATTTAGGCAGGGTTCTTACTTTTACAATAGTAATAGTTTTAGTTTTCTGAATTTTAACAGTATCAACTTTTATAGTAATAGTGGTATCCTGTGCTTTTATATATACGCAGGAAAATAAAACAAAAACTAAAATTAATATTTTATTAAAATAATTCTGCATTTAGTTATTTCTTATTTTCCCACTATTTTTTATTTTTCATTCCAAAGTAAAAATTGAAGCCTGCGTAAAATGAGCTGTATAAAAACTGTTTCCAGCCGGCATAAGGTATCACTTCGCCTGAAGTTACTTTATCATCATTTATAAATGTTTCATTAAGTGAAGCAGAAACCTGTGATTTTTTACCGATTATATTCGCATGAGTGAGCCTGTATCCCAAATTAATTCCTGCTTTATCATTTAAAGCATATTCAAAGCCCAGATTAAACGTTAATCCAAATCGAACAGAATTTTTAATTTTTACTTCAAATGCTGTAGTATCAGTAACGAAATTTGCGTTACCGCTTATAATGCTTGTTACAATTTCAAAGCCGATATATGGTTTAATTTTTTTTGCAGGGTTGAAATTATTTTCAATACCAAGTCCGCCGGATAGAACATTATAACTTACCTTTCCTTCGGGTGATTCTGATATCACAAAATTGCTTAAGAATCGGTTAAATCCGGCAGTAACATTAAGCCTGACGTTGCCTTCTTTATGCAGAGCAATTTTGCCGGTAAGTAAAGCTCCGTAACCGTATCTTGTGCCAAAATTTGCTCCGGAGACGAGGTCATCCTTCCTGAAAAAAGTATTTTCATTTGCGGCAAGATCCATGTGTCCAATATTATAGGCAAAGCTGAGTTGTAAGGTCACTTTTGGCGGCTTGCCTTTTTTGATCATATTAATTATCCTGGTGGTTGCTAATGAATTATAGGATGTATCTTTTGATGTAACCTTTGGAGTTTCATTCTGTGCCAGGGAAACTGAAACAGTGAAAAAAAGAATCAGCAGTATGTTTATATTTCTTGTTCTCATTAAAACCAATTAGTTCTTTTTTGTAACAACAAAAGCATCGAAATAACCTTTTGTTTTAGCAAACTCTGCAAACTTTATGGCTTCTGCGCGGTTATTATATTTACCTATCCTTATTTTATATAAACTGCCGGATTGTTCATAATAAATTCCATCACCAAGTGTAAGCTTTGCCTTGTCATAGAACCTGTCAAAATTTGACTGAATTGAGAATGCGCCTATTTGAACTATATATGTGTAAGAGTCTTTTGTGTTATCTTTTATATTATCCTTGTTTTCGTTTTTATCCTGCCTGATATTTTCATCATTAATAGTAATTTTTTTGATAGTATCAACTTTTATTGTTTTTTCAGTATAGTCAACTTTATACTCATTAATATCATATTCACCGGAACTACAGGCATAGAAATACAGAGCAAAAAAAACAATAAAAGATATCAGGTATATTTTAGCGAATTTTATCATATTTTTCTAAGTTAATATAAGCCATAATCTTAAAATAAACAAGACTAGTAAAGAGTTAATTTAGAAAAAACCTGTAACCGCTTAAAATTAATGCAGTTATAGATACAAGAATTTTTTAAAAAGGCTGTAAAATAAAAAAGGTTAGCAAAAATAACCATTTTAGCTAACCTTTTAATTAAAATCTGTGAAAAATTAATTTAACTTATATCTTTTTTCTTTAACTCCAAAATAGAAGCTGATACCTGCCATTATTGAATAAAAAGAAAAACTCTTATTGTTATTTCCTGCAAACTTCAAATTTGCATCAGCGCCATCACGAAGCTTAAATTCTGTATCGGCATTAGTTCCTTTTGCTTCTTTGAGAAATGCATTGGCATTAATTAGCCTTGCTCCAATATTTAGTCCAAATTTATCATTTATTAGGTATTCTGAACCAACAATAAGTCCGTAACCCATTCTGAAGCTGTTGCTTACTTTGTAAGATTCATTATAGTTAGGGCCTCCCGGTACATAAAACCATACATTAATATCTCCGTTGATCATACTTGCATTAAGCTCTGCACCCATATAAATTTTAAATTTGTGTGCGGGAGTAAAATTGTATTCCATACCAAGACCCCCTGTAAAGCAATTATAATTTGCTTTACCATCATCTGAAACAGTTGTTTTATCACCAAATGTATAAGAGAGGATCCTGTTATAAGTAAGCGACTGTATGAAGCGGAAGCTTCCTCTTTCATTCAAAGTAATTTTAGAAAGAATACTTGCGCCATATCCTTTATCAGCGCCGAATGTTTCGCCATCATAAACACTTTCAGACTGGTAGTCATCGTTATATGCACCGGAAAGCTGAAGAACAGACTGGTTATAATCAAGGTTAAGCTGAAGTGTATAGCTTGGTGTGCTTCTTACTATCATGTATCTTTTGATCTCAGTATTCTGCGAAAAAATTCCTGCAGTTGCTGCAAAGAATAAAATTGCCGTTAATACTAATCTGATATGGTAATTGATTTTCATAGTAGTTAGTGTTATTTTTTAAACTTGTAAACTATATTTTTAACTCCGAAATAGAAATTCATGCCCATGTAAAATGAAGTGAAAATGAAATTCTTAAAACCGCCAAACTCAATGGTTCCTGTATCGTCTTTTTTATCTCTTAATGATACTTCATCAGTGTTGGAGCTTTCTTTTGTTGATTTTAATACCTGGTTAGAATTAGTAAGTTTTACTCCAAAATTTACGCCTACGTTGTTATTGAACATATATTCAAGCCCGCCATATATCATATAGCCAATCCTGAAAGAGCTTGTAATATTAACTACCCTTGTTGTATCGGAAACAATATTATTAATATTTGCTTTTCCAGAGATAAAGTTTGCCTGTATTTCAGCAGCAATATAGGGTTTTAAACGGAAGGTTGGGTTAAATGAGTTTTCAATACCAAACCCAATGCCCATAACACTATATCTTACATCACCAAAATTAGATTTTTCAGCAAGGAAGTCGCTTTTAAAACGGTTAAAGTTTCCCGAAATATTTAACCTTACATTGCCCTTTTTATGAAGAGGAATCTTTCCAATAATCATTACACCGTAACCGTTTTTGACTCCAAAGTTCAGACCTTGGGAAAACTGATTAGCATCAAAAACATTACTATAATTGGATGATAGCTCAGCCATCCCGAGATTAAGTCCACCGGATATCTGTAAAGTAAACTTAGGTGGAGTTTGTATTTTGTATGAGTTCTTTAATTTGGCTCCGGTAGATTTATGCTGTGTGCTATCCTTATAATCGCCTTTTTCAATATTATAAGAGCCCGAACCGCACCCAATCAAATAAGGCGCTATAGTAAATAATAATGCTATACAGAAATGATTTAATTTCATAGCGTGTGTATTCCCTACTAAAATTTTAGAATGTAAAATTTATACTATAACTGTAATTAATATTAACTGTAATTAATATTAACTGTAATTAATATTGTAAATTATTAAAAAAAAAACTTAAATTCAAGTATAATAATTACTTATTTTCCTGCTTTAAATATGTTAATTCTACTACAAAAGAGTCGCCAAAACCAGCCATTTTTGCCTTATTTAGGAAATTTATAGCATCTTCCTTAGAATTAAAACTTCCGAGCCTTATTTTATATAGCCCGTCAATGTTCTTTATAGTAATATCATGTCCTGATAATTTCCCTTTTGCCGAGTTTGTAAATCTATCGGCATTTACTTCATCATTAAATGCGCCAATTTGAATTACGTAAGATCTTGATACAACCTGCTTTTCGCTGAACTTATTTTCAGGCGGTTTAGGGTCTTCTTTAATTTCACTTACAGGAGCTTTAACATCTTCTTTGATCTCAATAGGTTCCTCAACTTCCACTATGTCGTAGATAGCAGAATTACAGCCTGTATATATAGTAAATAGCACTACAACAGCAGATAATCCAAATATTTTTTTCAGCATAATTTGTACCCTCCGTAAA